>JBBRHQ010000125.1:0-8598 GCA_038222365.1 Solirubrobacterales bacterium | reverse complement strand
TGGCAATCGCAGTCCGTCGCCCCGCCGGTCCGCCCGGCCCCAAGATCGGCGCCAGGTATGAGGGAATGGTCCTCGACTTCCTCTCCTACCTCGAGCTCGAGCGAGGCCTCTCCCGCAACACGCTGAACGCCTACCGCACCGACCTCTTCCAGTTCGGCGAGTTCCTTTCCCGGCGCCAGACCGACGCCCTCGTGGCTCGGCCGGCCGATATCGCCGACTTTCTCGCCGAGCTGGCGACCGGGAACGGCCGCCCGCCCTGCTCGGCGTCGACCATCCACCGCAAGGCGGCCTGCCTTCGCTCCTTCTACAAGCACCTGCGCCGAGAGGAGCTGATCGCCGAGGACCCGACCGCCGCACTGAGTGCGCCGCGGCGATCGAAGAAGCTGCCCCACGTCCTCAACTACTCCGAGGTGCAGAAGCTGCTCGCGGCCCCGCGGGGCGACGAGCCGACGACCCTGCGTGACCGGGCGATGCTGGAGGTGATGTACGCCTGCGGCCTGCGCGCGTCGGAGACGATCGGGCTCGAGCTCGCCGACCTCGACCTTCGTCAGGGGTTCCTGCGTGCCCGCGGCAAAGGATCGAAGGAGCGCCTCGTCCCGCTCGGGCGCCAGGCGATCGCCGCGGTCAGCGCCTACCTCCGCGGCGGCCGGCCGAAGCTGGTCGGCCAGCGGCCCGAGCGCAAGCTCTTCGTCAACTTCCGCGGTGGGGCACTCACCCGGCAGGGGCTCTACAAGATCGTCCAGCGCCACGCCCGCGACGCCGGACTGGCGGGGAAGATGAGCCCGCACACGCTCCGCCACAGCTTCGCCACCCACCTGCTCGCCGGCGGCTGTGATCTGCGCGCCGTTCAGGAGATGCTGGGCCACGCCGACATCGCCACCACCCAGATGTACACGCACCTTTCGGGCGACCAGCTGAAGGAGGTCTACTTCCAGGCGCACCCGCGCGCCGTCGCCCGCTGAGAGAATCGGGCGGTGCCTGAGCTGCCCGAAGTCGAGACGATCCGCCGCCAGCTTGAGCCTGAGCTTCGGGGCAGGCGGATCGAGGAGCTCGAGGTCCTCGACGAGCGCTGGTCGCGGCCCCACCCGCCGGCGATCCTCGAGACCGCCGTCAGCGGGCGCCCGATCACCGGCCTCGATCGCCGCGGCAAGTACCTGCTGATGCGCCTCGACCGCGGCGAGACGCTGGTCATGCATCTGAGGATGACCGGCAACCTGCTGCTCGTAGGCGATGACGAGCGCCATCCGGGCGATCGCCGCCTCCCCCGGCCCTCCGACGAAGAGCGCCACCTGCGGGCGCGTTTCCGGCTCGAGGACGGTCGCGAGCTGTGGTTCACCGACGCCCGCCGCTTCGGCGAGGGCTTGCTGCTCGGGGACGCGGCTCTCGAGGAGCGCTTCAGAGGCCGGCTCGGGGTCGAGCCCCTCTCCGAGGAGTTCACGCCCGAGGCGCTGGCCGAGGCGGCGGCAGGGCGCTCGGCCCCGTTGAAGTCGTTCCTGCTGAACCAGTCGACCGTCGCCGGGGTCGGCAACATCTACGCCGACGAGGCTCTGTTCCGCGCCCGCCTGCACCCTCTCTCGCCTGCCGGCTCGATGCGGCCCGAGCACCACCGGGCCCTGCACGAGGCGATCATCGAGACGCTGGAGGCCGGGATCTCCGGCGGAGGAGCCTCGATCGACGACTACCGCGACGCCCGCGGTGAGCGGGGGATGGTGCAGGAGGAGTTTCTCGTCCACACCCGCGAGGGGCTGCCGTGCGTCTCCTGCGGGGAGCCGGTGAAGCGGATCGTCGTCGCCGGCCGCTCCACCTACTTCTGCCCCAGCTGCCAGGTGCGGCTGCGCAGGAGGAGGAGGAGGAGCGGCGGATGACGGAGGGACCGCTGCCCGAGGGCTTCCTGGTCGGCCACTGGAGTGATCCCGGCGCCGTGACCGGGTGCACCGTGGTCCTCCCGCCGCCCGCCTCGCGCTGCGGAGTCGATATTCGCGGCGGCGGTCCCGGGACCCGCGAGACCGACGTGATCGGTGCGGGGTCGGGGCCGCACGAGGCGAGCGCCGTGCTGCTCACGGGAGGCAGCGCCTACGGGCTCGCCGCCGCCGACGGCGTCATGTCCTGGCTGGAGGAGCACGGCCGGGGTCATCGCACGACTGCGGGGGTCGTGCCGATCGTCCCGGCGGCGGTGATCTATGACCTGGCCGAGGGGCAGGCAGGGGTCCGTCCCGGCCCGGCCGAAGGCCGTGCCGCCTGCGAGGCCGCCTCCCCCGACCCCGGGACCGGACGGATCGGGGCCGGCACCGGGGCCGCGGTCGGCAAGATCCTCGGTCGCCGTCGTGCCTGCCCTGCCGGCATCGGTCTGGCCGCGGCCGCAACGGGCCGCGGCGAGAGGGTCTGTGCCCTGGCGGTCGCCAACGCCTTCGGCGACGTGCTCGGCGCGGACGGCTCGTTGCTCGGGTCGGCCCGCGATCAGGGCGGCGAGCCGGTCGGGACGAGGGAGGCGATCGCGACGATGGATGCCCCGCCCGACTGGAGCCGGATCGAGGAGCGCAACACCACCCTGGTCTGCATCCTCACCGACGCTGGGCTCGACGGCGCAGCCTGCGCCCGGGTCGCGCGGATGGCGAGCGCCGGCGTTGCCCGGGCGGTGGAACCGGTTTTCTCCGACGTCGACGGCGATGTCGTCTTCTGCCTTTCCTCCGGCCGGCCGCGGGAGGACCGGTTCACGACCCTCGCCGTCGGCACCGTGGCGGCGGCCCTGACCGCGGAGGCGATCCGCGCCGCGGTGCGCTGATCCGCGAGCCATCCGTCACAAATCGACGCGATCTCGAACCACGTCCCACCACGTGGGACCTTTCAGCCGCGATATAGACGCTTCAAAGGTCCCACGTCGGGTTGGCGCCGTCCGGTGGCGGGGTCATCGTTCTAGGTTCATGCCTGGGATCCTCAAGACGGAGGCAGTCGTCCTTCGCAGCATCCGCTTCGGGGAGGCTGACCGCATCCTCCACCTCTACTCGACCGAGCGTGGGCGGATCGGGGCGATCGCCAAGGGCGCGAGGCGGCCGCGGTCGCGCTTCGGTGGCCGGCTCGAGCCGTTCTTCCGCCTCGACCTGGTCCTGCACGAGGGCCGCGGCGACCTGGCGACGGTGACCTCGGCCGCGACCCTGGACGGCTACCCGAGGCTGCGCTCCAGCGGCCCGGCCCTCGCCGCCGCCGCCCGCGGCTGCGATGCGGTCCTGCGCCTGCTCGACGCGGCCGATCCCAACGCCCCCGCCTACCACCTCCTATGCCGCTACCTCTCCTTGCTCGATGGCCCCGCCGGCCGGTCTGCGGCGCTGAAGACGGCGCTCGCCTTTCGTCTGAAGCTGGCGCTTGCCGCCGGGTTCTCGCCCGAGCTGGCCTCCTGCGCGCGCTGCGGCGAGGTCGAGCACCTGAGCGGGTTCTCCGGCGCCCACGGCGGAGTGGTCTGCGGTGGCTGCGAGCAGGGCTCCTTCGACCTCAGCCCGGAGGCTCACCGGTTCATGGTCGATGCCCTCGGAAACCCGCTGGCCGAGGCGCCGGAGGCGGGACAGGGTGCGCTTCGCCAGGCGGAGCGGGCGGTCTCGGAGACGCTCGAGCACCACGCGCACGTGCGGCTGCGGGCCGCCACCTGAGGTGGCGCCGCCCCCCCGCGGCGTGATGACTGGCCTGTGAGGGGTTCGCGAGTTTAGAATCCGCGGCTGAGGGACCGCGAGATGCAACAGACGACAACCGACACCCGCTTCGTCTATGAGTTCTCGGAGGGCTCGCGCGAGATGCGCGAGCTGCTCGGCGGCAAGGGCGCCAACATCGCGGAGATGACCCGGATCCTCGGCGCCGACCGCGTCCCGGCCGGGTTTACGATCACCACCGGCGCCTGTGTCACCTACATGCAGTCGGGGGGCGAAGAGGTCCCGGGGCTCGACTCCCAAGTGGACTCGGCCCTGGCGGCCCTCGAAGAGCGCACCGGAAAGCGACTGGGCGACCGCTCCGACCCGCTGCTGGTCTCGGTCCGCTCCGGAGCACGGGACTCGATGCCGGGGATGCTCGAGACGATCCTCAACCTGGGGCTCGGCGACGCCGCGGTCGAGGGGCTCGCCGAGCGAACCGGCAACCCGCGCTTCGCCTGGGACTCCTACCGCCGCTTCGTGCAGATGTTCGGCGACGTCGTCCGCGGCATCCCCTCCGAGAAGTTCGAGTCGGCCCTGCGCGGGGCCCGCGATGCCAAGGGCGTCGAGGAGGACGCCGGCCTCGACGCGGAGGACCTGCGCGAGCTGACCGCCACCTTCCTCGGGATCTTCTCCGATGAGGCCGGGGAGGAGTTCCCGGCCGATCCCCGGGTCCAGCTGCGTCAGGCGATCGCCGCGGTCTTCGAGTCCTGGAACGGGGACCGGGCGGTCACCTACCGGCGGCTGAACCGGATCCCCGACGAGTGGGGTACCGCCGTGAACGTGCAGCAGATGGTGTTCGGGAACAAGGGAGAGACGTCGGGCTCGGGGGTCGCCTTCAGCCGCGATGAGCGCACCGGCGAGCCGACTCCCTCAGGCGACTTCCTGCTCGACGCCCAGGGCGAGGACGTGGTCGCGGGGATCCGCACCCCGGAGGACCTCTCGGCCCTGGTGGGGCGGATGCCCGAGGCCCACGACGAGTTGCTCGAGATCCTCCGTCTGCTGGAGCGCCACTACCGAAACATGCAGGACGTCGAGTTCACGATCGAGGAAGGGCGGCTCTATCTGCTGCAGACGCGGAACGCCAAGCGACCGGCGCAGGCGGCGGTGCGCTTCGCCCACGACGCCGTGGAGGAGGGGTTGCTCGACCTGGAGAGCGCTCTGAGGACGATCGACGCGGGCTCCCTGGATGCGCTGCTCCACCCGGTCTTCGACCCCGACTTCGAGTACAAGCTGCTGACCCGGGGCGTGGCGGCCTCGCCGGGTGCTGCCAAGGGCCAGATCGCGTTCAACGCCGCCGAGGCGATCCGTCGGGCCGAGGACGGAGAGAACGTGATTCTCGTCCGCTCCTTCACCGAGGCCGACGACGTCGCCGGCTTTCACGCATCCCACGGGATCCTCACCGCCGAGGGGGGCAAGGCATCCCACGCGGCACTGGTGGCTCGTGGAATGGGGCGGCCCTGCGTCGCCGGGGCTTCTGCCCTCGCGATCGACGAGGCGGCCGGGGTCGTCCACATCGGCGAGATCGAGCTGAAGGCGGGGGACTTGATCGCGATCGAGGGCTCCAGCGGGTCCGTCACGCTCGATGACGTGCCGCTGATCGACCCGGAGATCAGCGAGGAGTTCGAGGCGGTGCTCGCCTGGGCGGACGGGAAGCGCCGCCTCGCGGTCCGCGCCAACGCCGACACCCGCGCCGATGCCGCCAAGGCGCGGGGGTTCGGCGCCGAGGGGATCGGGCTGTGCCGCACCGAGCACATGTTCTTCGGCGAGGACCGCACCGAGCTGGTGCGGGGGATGTTCATCGCGGCCGAGCGCCGCCGCCGGGCTCATCTGCACGCCGAGGACTCCGGCGTGGACGAGGACGAGCTGCGGACGACCGAGAGCGAGTTCGTGACCGCGTTGGAGCACCTCGGGGAGCTGCAGCGAGCCGACTTCGAGGCGATCATGGAGGAGATGCGGGGCCTCCCGGTGACCATCCGCCTGCTCGACCCGCCGCTTCACGAGTTCCTCCCGCTCGATCACTATCAGGAGCTCGTGCGGGAGGCCGAGGGCGCCGGGGACGAGGCGCGGATCGAGCGGGCGAGGTCGGAAGCCGAGATCGTCGCGGAGCTGCAGGAGGCGAACCCGATGCTCGGTATGCGGGGGATCCGGCTGGCGATCAACTTCCCCGAGGTCTACGAGATGCAGGTGCGCGCGGTGATCGGCGCCGCGGCGAAGTCGGGGCGCGACGGCGAGCCGCCGATCCTCGAGATCATGCTGCCGCTGATCGCCTACGAGGCCGAGCTGGAGATTCTCGGGGAGCGGGTGAAGGCGGTCGCCGAGGAGGCGATGCGCGAGGCCGGGGTCGAGGTCTCCTACTCGGTCGGGACGATGATCGAGCTGCCACGAGCCTGCCTGATCGCCGAGCGGATCGCCGAGCACGCCGAGTTCTTCAGCTTCGGGACCAATGACCTCACCCAGACGACCCTGGGCTTCTCCCGCGACGACGTCGAGGGCAGCTTCATGCCGGCCTACCTGGAGTCCCGCATCATCGACCGCAGCCCGTTCGAGACGCTCGACCTCGACGGGGTGGGGGAGCTGGTGAAGGCCGGTGTCGGCAACGGACGGCGGGCCCACCCGGCGCTTCAGTGCGGCGTTTGCGGCGAGCACGGGGGAGACCCCGACAGCATCCGCTTCTTCAACTCGAATGGGATCGACTACGTCAGCTGCTCGCCGTTCCGGGTGCCGATTGCGAGGATCGCCGCGGCCCAGGCCGCAATCGACGAAGGGGAGTGAGTGAGCGCGACCGCCGCCGCTTCGCTCGAGGATCGCGTCGGCGCCTGGGAGTCGGAGTATCTCGCCGAAGCCGCGATCCGCTCCTATCCCGCCGAGCGCCGCGAGCCGGAGCCCGACAGCCCGGTGCGGACGCCCTTCCAGCGCGACCGCGACAGGATCGTCCACTCGAAGGCGTTTCGCCGCCTCATGCACAAGACGCAGGTGTTCGTGGCTCCGGAGAGCGACCACTACCGGACCCGGCTGACCCACACGCTCGAGGCCACCGGGATCGCGCGCACCGTCGCCCGGGCGCTCGGGCTGAACGAGGACCTGACCGAGGCGATCGGGCTCGGGCATGACCTTGGGCACCCTCCCTTCGGCCACATCGGCGAAGAGGCCTTGGACGCGGCCCTGCGCGAGCGCTGTGACTCGGGCTTTAAGCACAACGTCCACTCGCTGCGGGTCGTCGACGTGCTCGAGCGCCAGGGCCGGGGGCTGAACCTGACCGAGCAGGTTCGCGACGGCATCCTCAACCACACCGGCCCACGGAAGCCGGCGACCCTGGAGGGGCGGATCGTCCGCATCGTCGATCGCGTCGCCTACATCAACCACGACATAGACGACGCCCTGCGGGCGGGGATCCTCCGCCACGCCGACCTGCCGGGCGACGACATCGAGTTGCTGGGGCCGACCGGGGCGAAGCGGATCGACCAGCTGGTCACCGACATCGTCGAGCGCTCCGCCGGGGGCGAGGACATCGTGCAGAGCGAGCAGCTCGGGGCAGCGATGCTGCGGCTGCGGAAGTTCATGTTCGACCGGGTCTATCTGGGGGCGGCGGCGCGCCGCGAGCACGACCGCGTGCAGAGGACGATGCGGGGGCTCTTCGATCACTACATGGAGCACCCCGGCGAGGTCCCGCTTGCCGATTCCACCGCCGAGCCCTGCCAGGGGGTCGCCGACTACCTGGCCGGGATGACCGACCGCTACTGCATCGCCCGCTTCACCGCGCTGACGATTCCGGAGGAAGCGAGATTCTGAGCCGGGGAGTGCGGCGCGGCGCGCTACGGTGAACCAATGGCGATGATCAGCTCCGAGAGCCTCGAGCGGGTCAAGGAGGCGAGCGACATAGTCGAGGTGATCTCGGCTCACACCGACCTGCGACGCCAGGGCTCACGCATGGTCGGTCTCTGCCCGTTTCACGAGGAGCGGACGCCGTCCTTCTCGGTCGAGCCGACCGAGAAGCTCTACCACTGCTTCGGTTGTGGGGTGGGCGGTGACGTGATCAAGTTCGTCGAGGAGAAGGAGGGGGTCGGCTTCGGCGAAGCGGTCGAGCTGCTGGCCGATCGCTACGGGGTCGAGCTGCGTCGCGAGAAGGAGGACCCGAGGGAGGAGGAGCGCCGGCGCCGGCGGCAGAGGATCGGCGAGCTGCTGGGGCGCACCGCCGCCTTCTATGAGAGCTTCCTCTGGGACGCGGGCGAGGCGGCGAAGGCGCGCTCCTATCTCGAGGGCCGGGGACTGGGAGAGGAGGTGCTGAGGAGCTTTGGCGTCGGCTACGCGCCGAGCGCCTGGGACCAAGTGTTGACGCGCGGCCAGCGGGCCGGCTTCGGGGTCGCAGAGATGAAGGCTGCGGGGATGATCCAGAGCGGACGCCGGGGTGGCGAGTACGACCGCTTCCGGAGCCGGATCATGTTCCCGATCCGCGATCGCCGCGGTCGGGTGCTCGGCTTCGGGGCGAGGGCGATGCGCTCCGAGCAGGGAGCGAAGTACATCAACACCTCCGAGACGGACCTCTTCCGCAAGAGCCGCATCCTCTACGGGGTCGATCAGGCGAAGGCGGCGATCGCCAAGGCGGGGCGGGCGGTCGTGGTCGAGGGCTACACCGACGTGCTGGCGCTGCACCAGGCGGGTATCGAGGAGGCCGTCGGCGTGATGGGGACGGCGATCACCGAGGATCAGGTGGCCGCGCTCTCCGGGATGGTCGAGGAGGTCGTGCTGGCGCTCGATGCCGATTCGGCGGGGCAGGAGGCGATGCTGCGCGCCCAGCGGGTCGCGGCCGGCCGCAGGATGCGGATCCGGATCGCGCCGATGCCGGCGGGAGAGGACCCGGCCGACATGCTCGCCTCCGACGGCGGGCCGGAGCGCTTCGGTTCCCTGCTGGCCGAGGCGGTGG
>JBBRHQ010000124.1:0-8602 GCA_038222365.1 Solirubrobacterales bacterium | reverse complement strand
GATCGACTGGGAGCTGGCCCACACCGGCGACCCGGCCGAGGACCTCGGCTGGCTCTGCATCCGCTCCTGGCGCTTCGGACGCGACGAGTTGCCGGTGGCGGGAGTCGGCACCCGCGAGCAGCTGCTCGACGCCTACGAGGCAGCCGGCGGGGTGCGCCCGGGCGAGGAGCGGCTGCGCTACTGGGAGCTGTTCGGCAACCTCAAATGGGCGGCGATCTGCACCCGCCAGGCGGCCGACCACCGCAGCGGCCTGCGGCGAAGCCACGAGCTGGCCTCGCTCGGTCGCCGCATCTGCGAGCCCGAGTGGGACATGCTGGAGCTGATCGGAGAGGTGAGGTGACCCAGGACCGGCCCGCGGCGCCGGAGCTGCTCGAGGCGCTCGCCGAGTATCTGTTCACCGAGGTCCGAGAGGCGGTGCCGCGGGAGGAGCGCTTCCGGGTGCTGGTCGCCGCCAACCTCTGCGCGGTTCTGGCCCGCGAGTGGCGCGCCGGGGATGAGCCGCTGCGCGAGGACCTGGTGCTGTTCGGCGAGATCCTTGGCGAGGCGCCCGCCGCGCCTGCGGGCACCGCTGGGTTCGACGCCGCGGTGCGCGAAGCGCAGGAGATGCTGGTCGAGCGGCTGCGCAGCGGCGCAATGGACGATCGTCTCGACGAGATCGCTGACTCTCTGCGCGCCCACGTGCGCCGCAAGCTCGCGGTCGCCCGCCCCGGGTACGAGGGCTGAGGGCCTAGAGCCCGGTCGGGTGCTCGCCGGCCCGGCCGGCGTCGCTCTTCTCGTAGAAGCGGCCCAGCAGCTCGTGCGTTTCCGCCGGATCGGCGCAGGTGTAGGCGTTCCAGGCCTCGTTTCGCAGCTGTTCGTCGAGCGGCCGGCCGACCGTGTCGAGGATCGTCTGCTTGGCCGAGCGCACGGCGCGCTGCGAGTTGCGCAGGATCTGCCCGGCGACCGTCTCGGCCTCCTCGATCAGGCGGTCGTGGGGGACGACCTTGGTGACCAGGCCCCAGCCCAGGGCCTGCTCGGCGTCCACCGGCTCGGCGGTGAGCAGCATCTGGGAGGCGACCCCGGTTCCGCAGGCGTTGACCAGGCGGACCAGGCCGCCGTCGCCGTGATGGAAGCCGCGTCGGGCCTCGAAGGATCCGAACATCGCCCGCTCGGAGGCGATCCGGATGTCGCAGGCGAGGGCTGTCTCCAGACCTCCCGCCAGGGCCCAGCCGTTGACTGCGGCGATGATCGGCTTGTAGATCCGGTGCATGCCGCGGGTGAAGCCGTTCAGGCCGAGCTCGACGATCTCCCGGATGTCGGCCGGCTTGGCGTCCTCCATGATCGGCGGGATGTAGGTCTTCAGGTCGGCGCCGGCGCAGAACGCCTCGCCGGCGCCGGTGAGGATCGCAACATCGAGCGCCTCGTCGTCGCGGAAGTCCGCCCAGGTCTCGACCATCAGCCGGTGGACCTCGGGGTCGATCGCGTTTCGCGCCTCGGGCCGGTTGATCGTCACGTAGGCGATCCGGCCGCGCTTCTCGTAGAGCACCTTCGGCATCCGCCGCTCCTTCCGTCGGGGAGCCCGATGCTATGGGCCGAGCAGGGAGCCGACGGTGGCGGCGAGCTGCGCCCCCTCCCGGGTCAGCTGAAGCCACGTTGCCCGGATCACCTGCCAACCGCCGAGCGCGAGGAGCTGATCGCGACGGCGGTCCCGCTCGAAGGCGAAGCCGGTGTCGTGAAAGCGCCGGCCATCCACCTCGACGATCAGCCGTTGCGCCGGCCAGGCGAAGTCCACCTCGAGCCGCTCCGCGCCGATCGAAACTCCCATGTTGACCCGCGGCCGCGGAAACTCGGCCCGCCGGCAGAGCTCCAGGAACCGCTGTTCAAGCTCGCTGCGGGTGAGCTCCGGCTCTCTCAGGTCGTCGATCACCATCCGCAGGCGCCGGACGCCCCGGCGCCCGGCGGATCGCCCCAGCAGCTCGTCGACCGCCCGAAGGTCGAAGAGCCGCTGTACCTCGGCCTCGCGACAGGCTCGGCGGAGGCCGTCCATATGCAAGCTCGCCGCGAGGTCAAGAAGCGTCCGGGGCACGCTGGTTACGGGGATCCCGCAAAGCATCGTCAAGTCCGCCTCGCCCAGCGCGTCGGCCGAGTGGATCGTGAGGCCCGGGCGTCGGTGGCCTCGTCTTGCGGCCGCGGAGACCTCGATCCGCCGGCCTTGAGATCGCCGGATCCCCCAGAGGTCGGCAGCAGAGCGGTGCGAGAGAACGGCCTCGGGACCGCAAGCCAGGACCCCAGCCATCCACTTTCCTTCATTGCTGACAAATGCGGTGCCCGACCGAGTAGACACCTGAATGGATGCGATGCAGGCGGCCCGCGGCCAACCTGCCGCGGACCGCGTCGCAGCCAAGGCCGATCTCGCCAAGCTGGCCCAAGGTCAAGACGCCGTGCTGACTCTCGGCCAGCTGGGCGATTGCGCGATCCGTCCCCACCCGCCGAACGGGCAATTCCGTTGCGTATTTCGCCGTTTCTGCCCTCTCGGCGGTCACCGGGGCAGGGTGACGCGGCGAAGCTCACCCGGGACGCTTGCCCTGCCACAAGTCCGTCACGGGCCTCTCAAAGGCCCGTGACGGACGGCGCCCGCTCGTCCCTACTCGTACACCGCCCGGATCACCGCCAGGTCCTCGGCCTCCCAGGCGACCTCGCCGTCGCACCACTTGGCCAGGTCGGCGGCCGAGTCGGGGAAGTCGTGGGCGGGGTCGACCGGCGTGACCTGCGGCTCGGCCTCGACCACGTCGCCGATCACCAGGGCGCGCGACTGCTCCCGGACCCGGCGGAACAGGGTTCGTTTCGCCTCGTCGTCGAGGTGATGGACCGAGAGGACGGAGATCACCAGATCCCAGGGGCCGTCGGGGAGCGGGTCCTCCATCCGGGCGAGCTGGACGTCGTCGTAGGTCTCGCGCGCCCGGAAGACCATCTCGGGGCTCGAGTCGAGGCCGATCACCCAGGCGTCGGGGAAGGACTCCAGGAGGCGATCGGTGGTCTCGCCCGTCCCCATCCCCAGCTCGAGCACCCGCTCCGGCGCAAAGGGGATCGCCGCCACCGCCTCGCGCTGGAGCTCGTCGTAGCGCGGCACCTCGGCGCGGATCCGCTCCAGGTAGGTCTCCGGCTTGAAGTGGAATTGAGCGCTCATGGCTAATCTCGAAGGGCGCCCATCGTAGTCGCCCCAGGCGCCGCGGATGAGACTCCAGCCGAAGACGACTTTCGACCTCGCCAACCTGCGGCTCTCCCACGGGGAGGGGCGCTCGGTGGAGCTTTCGGTCCGCATCGGCGAGCTGGAGATTGGCGGGCAGGCCTATCGCTCCGTGTCGGATCTCCTCGACGCGCGGCTTGACGTCTCCCGCACCCGCAGCGGGCACGCGATGCGCCTGCGCTGCGACCTCGGTCTCGAGGGCCCATGCATGCGCTGCCTCGATCCGGCGAGGCTGGAGATGGCGATCGACGCCCGCGAGGTCGACCAGCCCGGAGACGAGCAGCTGCTCAGCCCCTACGTCTCGGAGGGTGAGCTCGACATCGGCCACTGGGCCCGCGACGCGATCGCTCTGGCGACGCCGGAGCGGATCCTCTGCCGGTCCGACTGCGCCGGCCTCTGCCCGGTATGCGGGGTTTCGCTGAACGACGCCGATCCGGCCGATCACGAGCACGGCGGCGGCGCCGACCCGCGCTGGGCGAAGCTCCGCGAGCTCGATCTCTGACCAAGGGCCACACGGCAGCTACCATGTTCGGCGCCGATGGCCGTACCGAAGAAGAGAACCTCGCGCACCAGGCGCGACAAGAGGCGCGCCAACCACACGGCGGCCAAGCCGCGGCTGAACGAGTGCCCGCGGTGCCACAGCCCGCGCCTGCCTCACCGCGTCTGCCCCACCTGCGGCACCTACGCAGGGCGTGAGGTGATCACACACAGGGTCACCGAAGCCCCCGCCGCTCCCAGCCCGGAGGAGTAGGTGCCCGGGCAGGCCGGCGTCACCGTGGCCCTCGACGGCTTCGGGGCCGAGCAGGGCTTCGACGTGCTCGCCGAGGGTGCCAGGCTCGCGGCCGCGGATGGGATCGCGCTGCGCGTCTTCGGCCCCCCGGCGGAGCTCTCCCTCGAGGGCGCCGAGGGGATCGAGGTGATCGCGACCACCGAGTGGGTCTCCAACCGCGACGATCCGGTCAAGGCGGTGCGCTCTCGCGAGGGCGCCTCGATCGTCCGCGCCGCAGCCGACGTCGCCGGCGCCGGCAGCGATGCCCTGGCCAGCGTCGGCTCGACCGGCGCCGCGATGGCTGCCGCCACCTTTGGCCTTCGCCGTCTGCAAGGGGTGCAGCGCCCGGCGCTCGCCGTCAGGGTCCCCGTGCCCGGCAAGCCCGTCCTCTTCCTCGACGTCGGCGCCAACATCGTCGTCCGCCCCCAGCACCTGGTCCAGTTCGCCTTTCTCGGCGCCGCCTTCAGCGAGGCGGTTCTGGGCGTCGAGCGCCCCAGGGTCGGCCTGCTCTCGGTCGGGGAGGAGGCGGGCAAGGGATCATCCGACGTCGTCGCCGCCCACGACCTGCTCAGCAAGGCCGACGGGATCGAGTTCGTCGGCAACGTCGAGGGCCGCGACATCCCCGAGGCCGCCGCGGACGTGGTCGTCACCGACGGCTTCACCGGGAACATCTCGCTGAAGCTGATGGAGGGCACGGCGCGGACCGTCACCGCGGCGATCCGCGACGCCGCCCGCTCGAACCCGATGGCCGCGGCCGGCGGCCTGCTGATGCGCCCGGCGCTGGCCGAGGTGCGCCGCGAGCTCGACCCGGACACCACCGGGGGCGCGATCCTCCTCGGGCTGCGGCGGATCGCCGTCGTCGGGCACGGCAGCTCGGGGCCGGAGGGAATCGCCAACGTGATCCGCCTCGCCGCCCGCAGCGTCGAGGTACGGGCGATCGAGCGGACCTCGGCGCTGCTCGAGCAGGGAGGAGCAACCCGGGGCGCCCTCGCCGGAGAGGTTCCGGCGTGATAGGAAGATGGCGATGACTCGCGAAGAAGTCACCGCGCTGGTCCGCGAGCACCTGGCCGAGGAACTCGAGCTGGACATCGAGCGGATCACCGAGCAGTCGCGCTTCAAGGAGGACCTCGACGCCGACTCGCTCGACCTCTACGAGCTGGTGATGGAGCTCGAGGACCGCTACGGGGTCGCCGTCCCCGAGGAGGACGCGGCTCAGATCAAGACGGTCGGCGACGCGGTCGAGTTCGTCGTCCAGCGCGCTCCCGCCTAGGGCAGTGGGGGCCGATCTCGATCCGGCCGTCGCCTCTCTGGAGGCGCTGGTGGCCGAGCTTCCCCCCGACCTGCGCACTCAGGCGCTGACCCACTCTTCCTGGACCACGCAGCGCTCCGCCTCCTATGAGCGGTTGGCCTTCATCGGGGACAGCGTTCTCGGGCTGGCGATCGCCGCCGAGGTATTCGCCCGCTTCCCCGAGCACGAGGTCGGTGCCCTGACCAAGATCAGGAATCAGGCGGTGAGCGGTGCTTCTTGCGCCGCCGTCGGCCGCTCCCTGGGCGTCGCCGAAATGCTCAGCGCGATGGAGACCGGCCTGGCCAACGCGATACCGGCGACGATCCTGCTCGAGGGCGAGCGCCCGCTGCCCGAGGTCACCGAGGCCCTGATCGGCGCCTGCTTCCTCGCCTTCGGCTTCGAGCGCACCGCCGTCGCGGTCGCCGAGGCGTTTGGACCCCGGATCTCGCTGGCCGTCGAGAAGAGGATCGACTTCAAGTCGGCCCTGCAGGAGATGCTGGCCCGGCGCGGCGTCACCGTCAGCTATCAGGTGATCAGCGAGGAGGGGCCCCCGCCGGAGCGCTTCGAAGTCTCGGCCGTGGTCGACGAGAGTGAGATGGGGCGGGGCTCGGGCCGTAGCAAGAAGGCGGCGGAGCAGGTCGCCGCCCAGCGGGCCCTGGAGGCGCTCGGCGGCTGATCGCGCTCCCGGCCCGATACGCGTCCGATCGAACCGCGAGCCTTGATACTGAGCAGATGTACCTGAAGTCGATCAGCCTGAAGGGATTCAAGTCCTTTCCCGAGCGGACGAGGCTGCATTTCTCGCCCGGCGTCAGCGTGATCGTCGGGCCCAACGGCTCGGGCAAGTCGAACATCACCGACGCGGTCCTCTGGGCGCTCGGCGAGCAGAGCCCGGGGGCCGTCCGCGGATCCTCGATGCAGGACGTGATCTCCGCCGGGGGCAACGGCGTCGGCAGCCGCCGCCGCGCCGAGGTCGAGGTGGTGATCGACAACTCCGAGGGCCGGGCCGCCACCGATTTCTCCGAGGTCTCGATCGAGCGCCGTCTCGATCGCGCCGGCGAGGGCACCTACCGGCTGAACGGCGCCCGCTGCCGGCACCTCGACGTGGTCGAGGTCCTCTCCGACACCAACATGGGCCGCGAGATGCACTCGGTGATCAGCCAGGGCCGGGTCGAGTCGATCGTCCACTCGAAACCGCGGGAAAGGCGGATGCTGATCGAAGAGGCCGCCGGGCTCGGCAAGCATCGAAAGCGCCGCCGGCGCGCCGAGCTGAAGCTGCGGGCCACCGCCGAGAACCTCGACCGGGCCCTCGACGTGGAGCGAGAGGTGCGCTCGCGGCTGAGGCCGTTGAAGCGGCAGGCGCAGGCGGCCGAGCTCGGGGCGCGGATCGAGCGCGAGGAGCTGGGCTTGCGCGCACAGGTGGTCGCCGAGGAGCTTCGTTTCGGCGAGCAGCGGCTGGCGGCGGCCGAGAAGACCGCCGGGGAGGCTCGCGCGGTGCGAGAGGGGATCGAGGGGCAGCTGGCCGAAGTCAGCGCCCGCCGCCGGCTCGCCGAGGAGCGCTTCGCCGATCGCGACCGCGAGCGCACCGTCGCCTGGGGGCTGCTCACCAACCTGCGCGGCGACGCGGAACGGATCGCCGTCCGCGAGGCCAACCTCGGCGACCGGGCCACCGAGCTCGAGGCGAAGCTCGATCGGCTCCGCACCGAGCTCGGCCCGCTGACGCTCGATCTCGACGGCTCCGGAACCGCTCCTGCCCAGAGGGCGAGAAAGCTGGATGGGGAGCTGGGCGAGGTCGAGGCCGGGCTGGCGGCCGCCTCGGAGGCACTCGGCCGTGCCCGCACCGATCGATCCGAGGCGATCCGGGCGAGCGCTCTGGGGGCCGTCCAGGCGGGCGCCGAGCGGGCCTCGCGCCACGCCCGGCGCGCCGAGGGTCTGCTTGGAGAGCGCCATCGCGAGCGCCTGCGGGCCCTGGTGGCCGAGGCGGAGGAGCTGCTCGAGGCGGTCGGCGCCGCTTCGGCGGCGGTCGAGGCCACACGAGGGGCGCTCGGCCGGCGGATCGGCGCCACCGAGGAGAAGGTCGTCGGTGGCGAGGGCGATGGCGATCGGATCGCCGAGGAGATGCGCTCCTGCTCGCAGCGCGAGGCCGAGCTGCAGGCGGAGCTGAAGGGGCTCTCCGAGCGGCTGACTCGCGCCGAGGTCGATGCGGCCCACCTCGGCGACCGGCGCACCGAGGCCGCCAGGGAGTTGGCCGAGATCGGCGGGCGGCTGGGGGAGGAGATCGGGCCGGCGGAGGGCCCGCTGACCGACGCCGGGCGCGAGGAGATCGAGCGCCGCTTGGCCCGCCTGGAGCGGCGCCGCTCGCAGATCGGCCCGGTCAACCCGCTGGCTGAGCGCGAGTACGAGGAGGCCCGCGACCACGTCTCCGAGCTGGAGGGCCAGCGCGAGGACACGGCCCGGGCGCTTGGGGAGCTTCAATCGCTGATCGCTGAGATCGATCAGGAGATCGAGCGGGCCTTCGAGGAGACCTTCGAGGCGACCGCGAAGAACTTCGGGGAGATGGTCGAACACCTCTTCCCGGGCGGTCGGGGAAAGCTCCGGCGAGTATCACTGCGCCCGGTCGCCGAGGAGGCGGAGGCCGGCGAGGAGGAGGGCTCCGAGTCCGAGGAAGGCGAGGACGGCTCGGAGCGCGAGGTGCTCGGGGTCGAGATCGAGGTGACGCCGGCCGGGAAGTACACCCGCAAGCTCTCGCTGCTCTCCGGTGGGGAGTAGTCGCTGGTGGCGCTGGCCTTCGTCTTCGCCGTCTTCCTGGCGCGACCCTGCCCCTTCTACATCCTCGATGAGGTCGAGGCAGCCCTCGACGACGCCAACATCGACCGCTTCCTGCAGCTGATCCGGCGCTTCTCCGACCGCGCCCAGTTCGTGATCGTCACCCACCAGAAGCGGACGATGGAGGCGGCCGACGTCCTCTACGGAGTCAGCATGGGGGGCGATGGTGTCACCAAGGTCGTCTCGCGACGGCTCCCGCGCGAGGAGGATGTCGCCCCCGGGGCACCGGCCCACTTCGGCGGGATCCAGCCGGACGAGGCGACCGAGGCCGCCTGAGGCCGGGCCGCATGCCAACCAGCTGGCAGGAGGTTCTCGATCTCGGCGACCGCGAGCTTGCGGCGGAGCTCGGCGCGGAGGGGGGGAGTGAGGGCGAAGGGGGGGAGCGGGGAGTCTTTCGCCGCCTGCGGAAGAGCCTCTCCCGAAGCCGGCGGGCGCTCAGCGAGGAGATCTCGGCGAGCCTCTTCGACCGGATCGACGAGCAGACCTGGGAGCGCCT
>JBBRHQ010000123.1:0-8644 GCA_038222365.1 Solirubrobacterales bacterium | reverse complement strand
GATCGACGCGTTGCTGGATTTCGGGCGTCCCGAGCGGGTGCAGCTCGCCGTTCTCGTCGACCGCGGGCACCGCGAGCTGCCGATCCGGCCCGACTACGTCGGCAAGAACCTGCCGACCGCCCGCGGCGAGCGGGTCAACGTCAGCCTCGAGGAGCACGACGGGGTCGACCGGGTGACGATTTCCGAATCCCATACCGCGGAGGCGATCGCATGAACCACCTGCTCTCGATCGAGGACCTGAGCCGGGCGGAGATCGAGGCGATCCTCGACCGCGCCGAGAGCTTCGCCGAGGTCGGTCGGCGCGACATCAAGAAGGTCCCGACCCTGCGCGGACGTACCGTCGTCACCCTCTTCTACGAGTCGAGCACCCGCACCTCGAGCTCCTTCGAGCTCGCCGCCAAGCGCCTCTCCGCCGACCTCGTCGCGGTCAAGGCGGCCGGCTCCTCGGTCGACAAGGGCGAGTCGCTGAAGGACACGGTGGCGACCCTCGCCGCCTACGACCCGGCGGCGATCGTGGTCCGCCACCCCTACGCCGGCGCCGCCCAGATGGTCGCCGGCTGGACCGGCGCCGCGGTCGTCAACGCCGGCGACGGCAAGCACGAGCACCCGAGCCAGGCGCTGCTCGACGTCTACACGCTGCGCCGCCGACTCGGCTCGCTGGAGGGCACCCGGATCTGGATCGTCGGCGACGTCCTCCACAGCCGCGTCGCCCGCTCCAACCTGATCGCCTTCACCCGGATGGGGGCCGAGGTCACGGTCTGCGGGCCGCCGACCCTGATCCCGCGCGGGATCGAGGAGCTCGGCTGCGAGGTCTCGCACTCGCTGGAGCGAGTCGGCGAGGCCGATGTCGTCTACGCGCTGCGGATGCAGCAGGAGCGGATGAGCGAGAGCTTCGTCCCCTCGCTGCGCGAGTACGCCGCCACCTTCCAGATCGACAGCCGCCGCCTCAACCCGCGCCAGCTGCTGATGCACCCGGGACCGGTCAACCGGGGGGTCGAGCTCTCCGCCGAGGTGATCGACTGCGATCGGTCCCTGATCGCCGAGCAGGTCGCCTCCGGACTGGTGGTGCGGATGGCGATCCTCTTCGAGGTCCTCACCGGCGGCGAGCGCCCGGAGGCTGTCACCGACCGCGGAGAGGAGGCTCCGACGCCGATGGGGCAGCCAGCGTGAGCGCCTCGCCTGAAAGGCTGACGATTCGCGAAGGGGAGCCCGTCGAGCTGCTGATCCGCGGTGCCCAGCTCCTCGACCCCGGCTCGGGGATCGACGGCCCTCACGACGTCCTCGTCCGCGGGGGGGAGATCGCCGCGATCGCGGCTCCGGGCTCGGCCGAGGCGGGGGAGGCCGAGGTGGTCGAGGCCGAGGGCCTGCACGCCTTCCCGGCCTTCTTCGACCCGCACGTCCACCTCCGAACCCCCGGGCAGGAATACGAGGAGAGCATCGAGACCGGTACCCGGGCGGCGGCTGCCGGCGGCTACGGCGGAATCGTCGCGATGGCCAATACCGAGCCGACCGTCTCCGACGCGACCGACGTCGAGGCGCTCCACGACCGGGCCCGCGCCGAGGCCTCGGTCCTGGTCGGCTTCATGGCGACGGTGACCCGCGGCATGCGCGGCGAGGAGCTGACCGAGATGGTCGAGCTTCGCGAGGCCGGCGCGATCGGCTTCTCCGACGACGGGATGCCGATCCGCAGCGCCCGGATCATGCGCCGCGCGCTCGCCTACCAGCGCCTCTGCGGCGGACTCATCGCCCTGCACGAGGAGGACCCCGAGCTCTCCGGCAGCGGCGTCATGCACGAGGGCCCGGTTTCGGCGACGCTCGGGCTCAGCGGCATCCCGTCGATCTCCGAGTCGACGATGATCTCCCGCGACGTCGCGATCGCCGTATACGAGGCTGCGAGGATCCACGTCCAGCACCTCTCGGCGACCGAATCGGTCGAGGCGGTTCGGGTCGCGAAGGCATCCGGGGTGGCGATCTCCTGCGAGGCGACCCCGCACCACCTCTGCCTCACCGATGAGGCCGTCCGCAGCCTCGACGCCTCCCGGTACAAGATGAACCCGCCGCTGCGGGCCGAGGAGGACCGCCAGAGCCTGCTCGAGGGCCTGCGCGACGGAACGATCGACTGCATCGCCACCGATCACGCGCCACACCTCGCCGAGGAGAAGGAGGTGCCCTTCGAGGCCGCCGCGATGGGCGTCACCGGGCTGGAAACCGCCTTCGCCGCCCTGCACACCAACCTGGTAATGCCTGGGTTGGTGGAGCTGGGGCTCCTGGTCGAGAAGCTCGGCAGTGGCGGTGAGCCCCTGGGCGTACCGCGCGCCTCCCTCGCTCCCGGCAGCGAGGCCAACATCGCCCTCTGCGACCTCGAGACCGAGTGGGTGGTGGGGGAGGGGGGCTACGAGAGCCTCTCCGCCAACTCCTGGTGCGCCGGCGAGACCCTTTGCGGGCGGGTGCTGATGACGATCGCGGCCGGCCAGGTCGCCTATAGGCTTCGCAGCTTCTCCCTGGGGGTCGCGTGATTGCGGGCGCACCGACCCCGGTGAAGCTGGCGCGCGAGCGGGCGGTGCTGGTCGTGGTCGACGTGCAGGAGGCTTTCCGCAAGGCGGTTCCGGACTTCGACGCCGTCGCCGAGGCGGTGGGCGCGCTGGTCCAGGGGGCGGCCGCGATGGAGGTGCCGATCGTCGTCACCGAGCAGTACCCGCAGGGACTCGGGTCGACCGTTCCCGCGGTCGCCGAGCACCTGCCCGCCGGGACCCAGCCGGTGGAGAAGGTGCGATTCTCCGCGGCCGAGGCCGCGGGCTTCGAGCTCGGCGATCGCGACCAGGCGCTGGTCTGCGGGATCGAGGCCCACGTCTGCGTCAACCAGACGACGCTCGACCTGCTCGACCGCGGCCTCGATGTGCAGGTGGTGAGCGACGCAGTCGGTTCCCGCACGACGGAGAACCGCGAGGTGGGACTGCACCGGGCCGAGCGCGCCGGCGCCGGTCTGACCAGCGTCGAGATGGCCCTCTTCGAGTTGCTCGGAGGATCCGACGCGCCGGAGTTCAAGCAGGTCCAGGGGCTGCTGAAGTGAGCCTCGAGGGTTACGTGCTGCTCGAGGACGGCGCCCGGTTCGACGGGGTCGGATGCGGAGCCGGCTCCGATGCGATCGGCGAGGTCGTCTTCAACACCTCGATGACCGGCTACCAGGAGGCGGTCACCGACCCCTCCTACGCGGGGCAGATCATCGTCTTCACCTACCCGCTGATCGGCAACTACGGGGTTTCGGCCGAGGCGATGGAGTCCGACCGGATCCACGCCCGGGCGGTGATCATGCGAGACGCCAAGAACGGCGAGGACGTGGCCAGCGCCGAGGGCGGCTGGCTCGACTGGCTGACCGACTGCGGCGTGGCGGCGATCAGCGGGGTCGATACGCGGGCGCTGGTCCGCCATATCCGTGAGCGGGGCGCGATGCGCGGCGGCGTCTTCGCGGCGAGCACGCCGCAGGCCGAGGCCGAGGCCGCGATTCGCGCCGAGCCGGCGATGAGCGGCGCCGATCTCGCGGCCACCGTGACTCCGGCCGAGCCGGTCCGTCTCGAGGGCGCCGGCCCGCACGTGGTCGGCATCGACACCGGGATCAAGGGGAGCATCATCCGCCAGCTTCGCGAGCGCGACTGCCGCCTCACGCTGCTGCCCTGCTCGGCCGACGCGGAGGAGGTGCTCGCCGAGCAGCCCGACCTCGTCTTTCTCGCCAACGGCCCCGGCGACCCGGCTGCGCTGGGCGGGGTGGTGGAAACGGTCAGGGAGCTGATCGGGCACCGCCCGATCGTCGGCATCTGCCTCGGCCACCAGCTGCTCTGCCGCGCGGTGGGCCTGGAGACCTTCAAGCTGCCATTCGGCCACCGCGGCGCCAACCACCCGGTCAATGACCTCGCGACCGGCAAGATCGACATAACTGCGCAGAACCACGGCTTCGCGGTGAGCGGTCCCGGGGGCGAGGCGAAGATCGAGGGCGACGAGCCGGTGCGCTGGGAGACCGACTTCGGCGCCGCCGAGCTCTCCCACCTGAACCTCTATGACCGCACGGTCGAGGGTCTGATCCTCCGCGACGTCGCCGGCGCCACCGTCCAGTACCACCCGGAGGCCGGGCCGGGACCGCACGACGCCCGTTACCTCTTCGACCGCTTCCTGGAGCTGGCGGCGTGATCTGGCCGCCGCCGCGAGCGCCGCTGACCGGGAGCATCGTTCGCCTCGAGCCGCTGGAGGCCTCGCACGAGGCGCCGATGCGCGAGGCGGCAGCCGAGCCCGAGATCTGGACCTGGGTGGACCGCACCGTCCCCGAGGATCCCGAGGCCTTCGAGCGCTGGTTCGCGGATCGACTCTCGGCCTCCGAGGCAGGGGCCGAGTGGTGCTTCGCCACCCTCTCCGCGCCTGGCGAGGTGTCGATCGGCAGCTCCTCCTTCCTGGCGATCCGCCCCGAGCACGACGGGCTCGAGATCGGTTGGACCTGGCTGGTGCCCTCGGCCTGGCGCACCGGGGCCAACCTCGAGGCCAAGCTGCTGATGCTGCGGCTGGCCTTCGAGGAGCTCGGCTGCATGCGGGTCGAGTTCAAGACCGATGCCCGCAACCGGCGCTCCAGGGCGGCGCTGGAGGGGTTGCCGGCGACCTTCGAGGGCGTCTTTCGCAAGCACATGCTGATGCGCGGGATCGGCGTGCGTGACTCGGCTTACTTCTCGATCACCGACGAGGAGTGGCCGGCGGTCAGGTCGAACCTCGAGCGGCGGCTCGGCGCCCCGGTCGGCTCGGACGCCTGATGCCGCGCCGCGACGACATCTCGAAGATCCTGCTGATCGGCTCGGGGCCGATCGTGATCGGGCAGGCGGCGGAGTTCGATTACTCCGGCGTGCAGGCCTGCAAGGTGCTGCGCGAGGAGGGCTATGAGGTGGTGCTCGTCAACTCCAACCCGGCGACGATCATGACCGACCCGGAGTTCGCCACCGCGACCTACGTGGAGCCGCTGCTGCCGGGCTCGGTGACCCAGATCATCGAGAAGGAGCGCCCACAGGCGCTGCTGCCGACCCTCGGTGGACAGACGGCTCTCAACCTGGCGATGTCGCTGCACGAGGACGGCACCCTGGAGCGGTTCGGGGTCGAGCTGATCGGCGCCGATCACGAGGCGATCCGCCGTGCCGAGGATCGTGAGGAGTTCCGGCAGACGATGACGGCCGCCGGACTGCGGATCCCCTGGTCGGTGACGGTCGGGAGCCTCGGCGAGGCCGAGGCGGCGCTCGCCGACGGTCGCATCTCCCTGCCGGCGATCGTCCGTCCAGCCTTCACCCTCGGCGGCCAGGGCGGGGGGGTCGGAACGAGCGAGACCGAGCTGCGCCAGGTGGTTTCCGAGGGGCTCGCGGCGAGCCCGATCAACCAGGTCCTGGTCGAGGAGTCGGTGATCGGCTGGGGCGAGTTCGAGCTCGAGGTGATGCGCGATCGAAACGACAACGTGGTGATCATCTGCTCGATCGAGAACGTCGACCCGATGGGCGTGCACACCGGCGACTCGGTCACGGTCGCCCCGGCCCAGACCCTCACCGACCCGCTCTACCAGGAGCTGCGCGACCAGGCGATCGCGGTGATCCGGGCGGTCGGTGTCGAGACCGGCGGCTCCAACATCCAGTTCGCGGTCAACCCCGCGAACGGCGAGATCGCGATCATCGAAATGAACCCCCGGGTTTCGCGCTCCTCCGCGCTGGCCTCGAAGGCGACCGGTTTCCCAATCGCGAAGATGGCGGCGAAGCTCGCGATCGGCTACTCGCTCGAGGAGATTCCAAACGACATCACCCGGGCGACCCCGGCCTCCTTCGAGCCGACGATCGACTACGTGGTCACGAAGATCCCCCGCTTTGCCTTCGAGAAGTTCCCGGGCGCGACCGGGCGCCTCTCGACCCACATGCAGAGCGTCGGCGAGGTGATGTCGATCGGGCGAACCTTCCGCGAGTCCTTCGCCAAGGCGATGCGCTCGCGCGAGCTCGACTCCCCGGCGGAGCCGCCGGCCGAGGATCGGGAGCTGCTGCGGCGCCTCGAGCAGCCGGCGGCCGACCGCTACGACCTCATCCTCGAGGCCTTCCGCCGAGGCATGGAGGTCGGGCAGGTTGGGGAGCGCTGCATGGTCGATCCCTGGTTCCTGCGGGAGCTGAGGGCGCTGGCCTGCGAGGGAGACGGCACCGCCGGCCTCGACCGTGCCTATAAGTCGGTCGACACCTGCGCAGCCGAGTTCGAGGCCGCGACGCCCTACTACTACTCGACCCACGAGCGCCCCGGGCCCGGCGGGCGTGCCGCATCGGAGGTCGACCGGGGAGAGCGCGACTCTGTCGTCATCCTCGGCGCCGGCCCCAACCGGATCGGACAGGGGATCGAGTTCGACTACTGCTGCGTGCACGCGGCGATGACGGCGCGCGAGATGGGCCGTGACGCGGTCATGGTCAACTGCAACCCGGAGACGGTTTCGACCGACTACGACACCTCCGACCGCCTCTACTTCGAGCCGCTGACCGAGGCCGACGTTCTCGCGGTGGTCGAGCAGGAGGCCCCCGAGGGGGTGATCGTCCAGTTCGGCGGGCAGACGCCGCTGCGGCTCGCCCATTCGCTCGAGAAGGCCGGGGTACCTCTGCTGGGCACCCCGGTGGACGCGATCGACCTGGCCGAGGACCGCGGCCGATTCGGTGCCCTGCTGCGGCGTCTGGAGATCAAGCACCCTCCCTACGGCACGGCGCTCTCGGCCGAGGAGGCCGAGGTGATCGCCGCCGAGGTCGGCTTTCCGCTGCTCGTCCGCCCCTCCTACGTGCTCGGCGGGCGAGCGATGGAGATCTGCTACTCGACCAAGGATTTGGCCGCCTACCTGGAGGCGAACGTGAAGGCCGACCAAGAGCACCCGCTGCTGCTCGACCGCTTCCTCGAGAACGCGATCGAGGTCGACGTCGACGCGCTCTGCGACGGGGAGGAGGTCTACGTCGCCGGCGTCATGCAGCACGTCGAGGAGGCGGGTGTCCACTCAGGCGACTCGGCCTGCGTGATCCCCCCGATGAGCCTCGGCGCCGAGATGCTGGAGGAGATCCGGGCGACGACCCTGCGGATCGCCCTGGAGCTGGGGGTGATCGGGCTGATCAACATCCAGTACGGGGTGGCGGGCGGCGAGCTCTGTGTGATCGAGGCAAACCCGCGCGCCTCCCGCACTGTGCCGTTCGTCTCCAAGGCGATCGGGGCGCCGCTTGCGAAACTCGCCTGCCGGTTGATCCTGGGGGAGGGGTTGGGAGAGCAGCGTCTGCCGATCGAGCGAGGCGACCATGTCAGCGTTAAGGAGGCCGTTCTGCCCTTCGCCCGCTTCGCCGGGGCCGACTCTGTGCTCGGCCCCGAGATGAAGAGCACCGGCGAGGTGATGGGGATCGCCGCCGACTTTCCCACCGCCTTCGGCAAGGCTCAGGCCGCCGCTGGAGCCTCGCTGCCGGCCTCGGGCTCGGTCTTCGTCACGGTCACCGATACCGACAAGCCGGCGGCGACTCAGATCGCCGCCCGCTTCTGCGACCTCGGCTTCGAGGTGATCGCCACCGCCGGCACCGCGCAGGCGATTGCAGCGATGGGGGTGCCGGTGAGGCGGATCAACAAGATCGCCGAGGGCTCCCCACATGTGGTCGACCTGATCCGCGAGCGCCACTGCGACCTTGTGATCAACACGCCGACCGGCTCGGGGGCCCGCGTCGACGGCCAGGAGATCCGGACCGCCGCCGTGCGCGAGGGAATCCCCTGCATCACGACGATGACCGGAGCCTCGGCCGCGGTCCGGGCGATTGCCGCCCGCCGGGAGCGCGAAGCGGACGTCTGGAGCCTGCAGGAGCTGCACGCGCAGGCGAGTGGCCGCAACAGGGCCGAGGCTGGTGGCTGAGGGTTCGGACGGGCGCGTGCTCGCTCCCTTCGGGCGGCGCCGGTGCGAGGTTCTCGGCAACCGCGAGGCAGGCGGGTACCGGATCTTCTCGCTGCTCGATGCCGCCGGGCCCGCACCGAAAGCGGGGCAGTTCTACATGCTCGCGGCGCGGCGCCACTGGGAGGAGCTGGGCGGGCGACCCTTCCTCCCGCGCGCCTTCTCGGTGGCCGCGGCTGAGCGAGCCGGGGACCGGCTGAGGCTCGACTTCCTGGTCGAGGAGGTCGGCCCCGGGACCGGCAGGCTATGCCGGCTCGAGGACGGGGAGGAGGTCTGGGTGAACGGGCCGCTGGGACGGCCGTTCTCGGCGCCCGCGGAGCTCTCCGCCGGCGCCGTCGGGGCGATCCTGGTCGGAGGCGGCATCGGGATCGCCCCCTTGGCGATCCTGCGTCGCCGGTTGGCCCGCGCCGGCTCCCCGACACGGGTGCTGCTCGGGTTTCGCGATCGCCTCCACTCCGGCGGGGTGGAGGAGCTTTTCGATTGCAGCGAGTTGAGGCTGGCGAGCGAGGATGGCCATCGCGGTCATCGCGGCTACGTCACCGATCTCCTCTCGCGGATGCTCGACGGCGACGACGTCGGCGGCGCAGTCGTCTATGCCTGTGGTCCTCCGGCGATGCTGGAGGCGGCGCGGCTGATCTGCGGCGAGCGCAACGTCGCCTGCGAGCTGGCGATGGAATCCGGGATGGCCTGCGGTTT
>JBBRHQ010000122.1:0-8660 GCA_038222365.1 Solirubrobacterales bacterium | reverse complement strand
ATGAACGAGCAGCGGCGGGTGGTCTACAAGTACCGCCGCGAGATCCTCGAAGGCCGCGACATCTCCGATATCGCCCGCGAGGAGATGGGGGGAGTGATCGAGCGCCTCGTCGAGGAGTACACCCCCGGCGACATTCTCGAGGACTGGGACATGCCGGAGCTGGAGACCCAGCTGCGGCAG
The DNA here is from genome assembly GCA_038222365.1 of Solirubrobacterales bacterium. Lineage (GTDB taxonomy): Bacteria > Actinomycetota > Thermoleophilia > Solirubrobacterales > 70-9 > JBBRHQ01. The sequence continues at coordinate 8,480 of JBBRHQ010000122.1, read as the reverse complement.
ATCTGGCCGGTGAAGCTCGACGTTGCCGGCATGGCGCCGGAGACGGTCGAGCGCGAGAAGCTCTCCGACGAGCTGATCGAGGACGCCGAGGACGCCTACGAGGAGCGTGAGGAGCAGTTCGGCGACGAGCTGATGCGCTACCTGGAGCGGTCGATCCTGCTGCAGGTGATCGACAACCGCTGGCGCGAGCACCTCTACGACATGGACTACCTGCGCGAGGGGATCCACCTCCGCGGCTTCGCCCAGATCGACCCGCTGGTCGCCTACAAGAACGAGGGCTTCGCGATGTTCGAGGAGCTGATGCACTCGATCTGGGAGGAGTTCAGCCGCTTGATCTTCCACGTCGAGGTCGACATCGCGCCGGCCGAGGCCGAGCAGGCCTTTGCCCCGGCCGCGGAGCCCTCGGTCCTGGACTACTCGGGCGGGACCCTGGAGGCGCAACCCTCGGCGCTGACCGAGGTCGCCGCCGCCACCGGCCCGGCGGGGATGCCTGGCATCCCGGGGGTTACCGGCGGCACTCATCCCGCCGTTCCCGAAGGGCCGCTGAACGGCGACGACGTGATCGAGACCAAGGTCAACAGCGACCGCGAGAACATCGGCCGCAACGACCCCTGCTGGTGCGGCTCCGGCAAGAAGTACAAGAAATGCCACGGCGCCTAGATGGTTGATTCCGAATTGACGTGCCCGCGGGGGCAGCGCAGGCCAAGCTGGGCGCCGCACGTGGTCGAAGCAGGTAGCAGCGCTACCTGCAAGGCCATGGGTGGTGATCGGGCGCCGGTCTGCGCTGTCAGCCGTGGGTGCGGCAATGAGGAATCGATCATCTAGCCCCGGCTTGAGGCGCCCCGACCCTGTCCGCGAGTTCATCCGGGCCTTCAACGAGCGCGACCTCGACGCCTTCGCCGAGGTTCTCCACCCGCAGGTCGAGATCCACGCCGCGCGCGGCCTGCGGCGGGGGATCGAGGCAGCACGGATCTGGGCGACCCGCGCTCCCGGGGGCGTGCAGCAGACGATCCTCCTGGGGGAGCTGTGGGAGGAGCCCGACCGAGCGCTCGCTCACGTCACCCGGCGCTGGCACTGGGACGAGGACGGCTCTGCTGCCGGCGAGGACGAGCTCACCTGGGTGTTCGAGCTTCGCGATGGGCTGATCTCCTCCTGGCGCTCACTCGAGGAGCGACCGGCCTCTCCGGATCCAGCCGAGGGCGCCTGAGTGGCGGCGATCGGTGCCGGCTGAGTTCGAGACTCTCGTTCGCCCCCACCTCGAGGCGCTGCTCGAGCCCGGGGAGGCCCTTCATGGCGTGATCGCCGCAAACCGCCAGAAGACCTTCAGCGGGCGGCTCTACGCGATCGGCGTCACAGAGCGGCGGCTGATTCTCCAGCCCCTCAACCGCCGGATCGAGCCCGACGGCGAGCCGGTCTCGCTCCGGCCGGAGCAGGTCGTCGCGTCCGAGGTGGAGGGCGCCGGCGGGGGTTGGTGGACCGAGACCGCGGTGCAGATGGACCGCGCCGCCCTGACCCTGAAGCTGCGCAGCACCGATGGCGCCAGCTGGAAGCTGATCATGATGCGAGGAGGCGAGGGCAGGCTGGCGCGGCTCGGCGGCGGCGGCGCCCAGGAGGCCGGGATCGAGGCGCTGGCGGCCTGGTTCGCGGCGCGCGGCTAAGCTGCCGCGATGGCCGAGACCGCTTCCACGGAGTCGATTCCCGCGCGGCTGGCCGAGATCCGCGAGCAGCTGTCCCTGCTCTCGGACTACCTTTGACCCGGGCTCACTCGAGCATGAGGTCGGTCGCCTCGAGGAGGAGATGCAGCGTCCCGGCTTCTGGGACGATCAGACCCTCGCCGCCAGGACCTCCGCGGCTCACGCCCGCGCCCAGCGCCGGCTGAACGCGTTCCGCGAGCTGGAGTCCGATGCCGCCGACCTCGGCGAGCTGGCCGAGATCGCCGCCTCCGATGAGGAGATGGTCTCGGAGCTCTCCGCGCAGCTGGACTCGGTCGAGCGCCGCCTCGGCGAGCTCGAGGAGGGGCGCCTGTTCAGCGGGCCCTACGACGCGGGCGACGCGGTGGTCACGGTCCACGCGGGCGCCGGCGGCACCGACTCGCAGGACTGGGCCGAGATGCTGCTTCGGATGTACTTGCGCTGGGCCGAGCGGCGCGGCTTCGAGGTGGAGATGAAGGAGGCCTCCGAGGGCGAGGAGGCCGGGCTTAAGTCGGCGACCTTCGTCGCCCGCGGCGAGAACGCATACGGCCTCTTCGCCGCGGAGCGTGGCGTCCACCGCCTGGTCCGGATCTCCCCCTTCGACTCATCGTCGCGCCGCCACACGAGCTTCGCCCAGGTCGACGTCGCTCCCCTGGTCGACGAGGACGTCGAGGTCGAGATCGACGACGCCGAGATCCGGGTCGACACCTATCGGGCCTCCGGCGCGGGAGGTCAGCACGTCAACAAGACCGATTCCGCGGTGCGGATAACCCACATCCCCACGGGTGTCGTCGTCCAGTGCCAGAACGAGCGCTCCCAGATCCAGAACAAGGCGGTCGCGATGCAGTTCCTGCGCTCGAAGCTGATCGAGCTCGAGGAGCGCCGCCGCGCCGAGGAGCTGGCCAGGGAGCGCGGCGAGGTCAAGGACGTCGCCTGGGGCTCGCAGATTCGCAGCTACTTCCTGCACCCCGACCAGCGCGTCAAGGACCATCGCACCGGGCACGAGTCCGGCGACACCGAGCGCGTCCTCGACGGCGACATCGACGACTTCATCCGCGACTACCTCAACAAGACGGCGGCCTCTTCGGCGAGCTAGGGAGGGCGTCGCTGCCATGCGTGTAAGGGGTCGGCCAGGCCAGTGGATTCAGCGGTCGCGGGGGCGTGGCCGACCAGAGGCGCGCCAGGCATGCAAAGGGTCAGCCAGATTGGTTGACTCGGCGGACCGGGGTTGCGGCCGGCGGCACCTCGTATCGCCGCGCTTGCGCTAAGCCGATCCCTCGAGCTCGAGCAGGGCCTCCTTCATCGCCGGGCCGCCGCCGTAGCCGCCGAGGGCTCCGCCGCTGCGCAGGACGCGGTGGCAGGGGACGACGATCGGGATCGGGTTGGAGCCGAGGGCCGAGCCGGCGGCGCGCTGGGCGCGCTGGTTGCCGGCGCGGCGGGCCATCTCGGTGTAGCTGCGGGTCTCCCCGTAGGGGATGCGGGCGGTCGCCCGCAGGACGCGGCGGCGAAAGCCGGCGGTCAGCTGCCAGTCGAGCGGCAGGTCGAACTCACGGAGCCTGCCGGAGAAGTAGAGATCGAGCTCCCGGCGCACATTGTCGAGGCGGGCGGGGGCCTCGATCACCCGCGGCGAGACCTCCGAGGACAGCCTCCGCAGGGCCGTGTCGGGCTCCTGGGCGGGAAGGCTGACCATCACCAAACCCAGCCCGGTCGCCGCCAGCAGGATCGGCCCGAAGGGCGAGTCCTCACGGGCGTAGGCGACGTCGAGTAGGCCGGCCTCGTCGGCCACGCGGGCGAATCGCCCGCGGGCCGCCACCACGGCATCCTCCGGCGGGCCGTCGACCAGCTCGCGCAGCACGCTATCCGTCTTCCTGTTCATGCCAGCACCTCCCTCAGTTTCTTGACGCCTTCGTGGACGTTCCGCCGCGCCGCGTCCTCGGAGCAGTCGAGCGCCGCGGCGATTTCGCGATGGGGCATGTCACAGGCGAAGCGGAGCGCGACCGCGGTGCGCTGCTTCGGCGGCAGCCCGGCAACCGCGCCCCAGATTCCGCTGCCGGGCTCCGGCCCCGCGACCGCCACCTCGGGCCCCTCGCCGCTCGGCGTCGCCCGCCGCCCGCGGCCGCGGTGGTGGTCGATCGCCTTGTGGTGGGCGATGGTCAGCAGCCAGCCGCGCAGGTTGCCGTCGTCGCCGAGCTTCGGGTATCCGCGGAGCGCCGCCAGGAAGGTCTCCTGAAAGCAGTCCTCGGCGTCCTGCGGTCCGACCGCGGCGATCAGGAAGCCGAGCACGTCGTTGGCGTGGCGGTCGAGCAAATCCTGGAATGGAGGGAGGCCTCTCACGTCACTGATTAAACGCTGCCGGGCCGCTAAACGTGAGATCGCGTGAGATCGGGATGCCGGCGGACCGACCGGCGATTCGGCATAGGGTGCCGGCATGGATGACGCAGAGGCGCTGAGGGGGCTGGTGGCCTCCGCCCTGGCAGAGGACGTCGGCTCCGGCGACCTCACCGCCGACGCCATCGTTCCGCCGGATCTGCGCGGTCGCGCCAGGATCACCCAGAAGGCGCCGGGGGCCGTCTTCGGATTCGAGGCCGCCCGCGAGGTGATGCGCCAGTGCGGAGTCGAGCGGTTCGACCCGGTGGCCGTCGAGGGCGAGTGGCGCGAGCAGGTCCCGGCGACAATCGCGAGTGCAGCCGGGACGGCGGCCGCGCTGCTCGCCGCCGAGCGCACCGCGCTGAACTTCCTCGGCCACCTCTCCGGGGTGGCGACCCTCACGGCCCACTACGCCGCCGCGGTCGCCGGCACCCCGGCGCGGATTCTCGACACCCGCAAGACGACCCCGGGCCTGCGGGCGCTCGAGAAGCGGGCGGTGGCGGCGGGAGGGGGAACGAACCACCGCATGGGCCTCCACGACGCGATCCTGATCAAGGAGAACCACATTGCCCTTGCCGGCGGGCTCGAGGCGGCCCTGGAGCGCACCCGCGCCGGCGGAGTGGCGGTCGAGGTCGAGTGCCGCGACCTCGATGAGGTCGGCCGGGCGATCGCCGCCGGGGCGGGGCGCATCCTGCTCGACAACATGGACCCGGCGGCGATCCGGGAGGCGGTCGGGTTGCGCGGCGAAGCCGATGCGCCGCAGTTCGAGGCCTCGGGAGGCATCACCCTGGAAAACGTGCGGGCGGTTGCGGAGGCGGGGGTGGAGCTGATCTCTGTCGGGGCGCTGACCCACTCCGCCCCGGCGCTCGACCTCAGCATGCTGATCGAGCCTGACGGGGCGTCGGTGGCGGGGTAGGGTCGGCCCATGGCGGTGATCGAGGAGATGCGGCGCAGGCGCGAGGAGATCGTCCGAGAGCACATGGAGTCGGAGAACCGGCACGAGTTCGACCGCACCATGGAGACCTTCCACCACCCCCGATACGAGCTGATCGCCACCGGGGATGTATTCGACGGGCCCGCGGAGGTGGACTCTTACTTCGAAGAAACGCGGACCGCCTTTCCCGACCAGCGCAACGAGCTGATCGCGATGCACCATGCCGATGGCGCCGTGCTTGTCGAGGCGATGCTCTACGGGACCCACGACGGGCCGTTTCGCGGCCTGCCTCCGACCGGGCGCCGGTTCGAGATGCGATTCCTGGCGATCTTCGTCTTCGAGGAGGACCGGCTGATCTGCGAGCGGGTCTACTTCGACCAGGCGACAGTGCTGAGGCAGCTGGGGATCGCCCACGACCCGCTATCGATGAGCGGACGGGTGGCGACGGTGCTCAACCACCCGCTCACGGTCGGCCGCGCCCTGCTGCGCCAGGCGACCGGCCGCTGACGACGCAACTTGCGGCGGCTGCGCCGCCTGACATGCATGTGCCGGCGCTAACCGCGCCGGCGACGAATCACTTCAGCAGTCGTGACAGCCGACGGTCCTTGAGCACGCGCCCGCCGGTCTGCTCGGCCGGGCAGTAGTTGGTCTGGTGTTCTGAGAAGAAGACCGCCTCGATCCTCGTCCCGCAGCGCGGGCAGGGCTCGCCCTCGCGGCGATGCACCTTCAGCGGCATCGGCAGCTTGTCAGGAACCCGGTCTCCGATCACCTCCTCGTAGTGGCGGATCGCGGCGTCAAGGACGCCGAGGGCCTCGTGCAGTCGTGCGACCTCCTCGGGATCGAGCTCGGAGCCCTTGCGGAAGGGCGAGATGCGCGCCTCCCAGAGAATCTCGTCGACCCAGGAACGCCCGATGCCGGCGATCGTCCGCTGGTCGCGCAGCAGCGGGTGCAGGTGGCGGGGCTGGTCGATCAGGGCGGTCAGCTCGGCGAGTGGGGGAGGGGGCCAGGCCTCGGGCCCGAGCGTCGCGACCATCTCGTCGACCGCGACCCGGTCGCTGGGGAGCAGCTTCGCCCAGGCCCGCTGGCGGGTGCCGAACTCGCGCAACCTCAGCTCCGGCCCGTCGAGGAGCCGGACCAGCAGGCGCGAGGCGCGATCCTTGGGGGAGGCCCGCTTCTCGAAGGACTGAAGCCGACCGGCCGACATCAGGTGGGCGAGCAGCGACAGCTCACCGAGCTCGACCACCGGCATCTTGCCGATCCGCCTCACGCCGGTCAGCTCGCGCCCCTCGAGCGCCTCCAGCGGCGGGTCGAAGGTCTTCATCACGTTCATCCCCGGAGCGAGAGCCGACTCGACCGTGGCCCCGCGCAGCGCCCCGTCCAGCCGGCGGGCGGTGATCTCCACTTCGGGAACCTCGGGCATGCTCAGAGGGTAGACTTGAGACCAGTTCATTCGACTGGTTGCAGGCGCCCTCCGAGGCTGCCGAGCCAGCGAACATCAACCAGCCGCACCATCAGGGTCCCTTTGAGGAGGGCCGCGATGAGAGAGCTTCCAACCATCAACGAACCGGTGCCGGTGCTGCAGCTCTCCCCGACGGAGATCTCCGAGCTCTCCGAGGAGGTTCGCGCCCTGGCCGCCGAGCGCGACGCGGTGATCCTCGCCCACAACTACCAGGTCCCCGAGGTCCAGGACGTCGCCGACTTAGTCGGTGACTCGCTCGGCCTCTCCCGCAGGGCGGCCGCCGCCGACGCCTCGGTGATCGCCTTCTGCGGAGTCCACTTCATGGCTGAGACGGCGTCGATCCTCTCGCCGTCGAAGACGGTGCTGATCCCCGACCCCGACGCCGGGTGCTCGCTCTCGGACTCGATCACCGCCGGTGAGCTACGCAACTGGAAGTCCCGGCACAGCCCCGACGCGGTCGTCGTCATGTACGTCAACACCTCGGCCGAGGTTAAAGCCGAGACCGACTACTGCTGCACCTCCTCGAACGCCGTCAAGGTGGTCGAGCACATCCTCCGCGAGCACGGCCCCGAGACCGAGATCCTCTTCGGCCCCGACATGTGGCTCGGCTCATACGTCGAGCGGGTCTCGGGCCACCGCATGCACGTCTGGCCGGGGGAGTGCCACGTCCACGCCGGGATCCGCCCGGACGACATCGTCGCTCAGCGCGCGGCGCACCCCGACGCCGAGTTCCTGGTACATCCCGAGTGCGGCTGCGTCACCCAGATCATGGAGTTCGTCGCCGCCGGCGACGTCCCCACCGACGGGGTGCACATGCTCTCCACCGGGCAGATGATCGACTACCTCGGCGATCACCCCGAGGGGGAGTTCATCGTCGCCACCGAGAACGGGATGCTGCACCCGCTGCGCCAGGTGGCGCCCGGGGCGAACCTGATCGAGGCCAACCGGATGGCCCTCTGCAAGTACATGAAGATGATCACCCTGCCGAAGCTGCGCGATTCTCTGCTCGAGATGCAGTTCGAGGTGAGCGTCCCGCCCGAGATCGCCGAGCGGGCCAGGATGCCGATCGAGCGCATGGTGGCGATCGGCTAGGCCATCTAGGGGGCGACCTCGCGCAGCCGGCCGCTCTCGACCTCATAGACGAAGCCCCTGACGCTCTCGGTGCGGGGGATGAAGGGACTCTTGCGGATCCGCTCGATCGAGGCCCGCACGTTTTCTTCGAGATCGGTGAACGCGTGCGCCTCCCAGGAGGGCCGGCTGCCGGTTTCCTGCTCGAGGCGATCGGCGAATTCCCGGTCGTTGAAGGTGAGCATGCCGCAGTCGGTGTGGTGGATGAGGACGATCTCCTCGGTGCCGAGCAGGTTCTGGGAGATCGCCAGCGAGCGGATCTCCTCGTCGGTGACCACCCCGCCGGCGTTGCGGATCACGTGGGCCTCGCCCTCCTCAAGGCCGAGGGCCCGGGCGGGGTCGAGCCGGGCGTCCATGCACGTGACCACCGCGACCTTGCGGGTCGGCGGGGAGGCCAGGTCCAGCTTCTCGAATTCCGCCGCATAGCGCTCGTTGTTCGCCAGCAGCGCGTCGGTCTCGCTCATCTCGCTCCTTTAGATTGAATACCGGCCTATGGTGGGAATGGCAATCCGTTTGTGCATGGGGGCGGCGCTGGTCGTGGCGGCGCTGCTGAAGCTTGCCAGCCCACGCTCGAGCGTCGCCGCGCTGGCCACCTTCGGTTTCGCCGACACCCCGCTTCGGTGGGCGGCATGGGGATCGCTGATCTGCGCCGAGCTGGCGCTCGGGGCCGGGGTCGCGGCGGGCTCGGAGAATGCGGCCTACCTCGCCGCCGGGCTGATGGCGATGTTCGGAGCGCTGCTGCTCAGCGCGCTGATGCGCGGCCGCGCCGGAGCGCCCTGCGCATGCTTCGGCTCCCGCTCCCGCGTCAGCCGCCTCGGGGTGCTGCGCAATTTCGCGATGGCCGCCGTCTTCGCGGCGCTGCCCCTGCTGCCCGAGGAGTCGCTGAGCGCCGATCAGTGGC
>JBBRHQ010000121.1:0-8661 GCA_038222365.1 Solirubrobacterales bacterium | reverse complement strand
AACCGTGCTCGCCGCCGCCGGCGCCGGCTTCTGCTTCACCCCGGCGACCGCGATGCTCGCCGACTCGGCCGATCAGGTCGGCCTTCATCAGGGGATCGCGGCCGGGTTGACCAGCGTCGCCTGGGCCGGGGGGCAGGTGCTGGGCGGGCTCGGCGGCGGCGGGGCGGCCAGTCTGGTCGGGGACGCGGCACCCTGCCTGGTGATCGCGGCGATAATGGGGTTCGGCGCGGTGGCGGCGCGCCGGCTCGCCTCACAGCCGGCGCCGGCCCAGCCCGAGCCGCAGATGAGGACCTAGAGTCGCGCTGATGGCTTCAGTCACCGCCCACTCGAGCCCGACGGGGACGGCCTGGGTGAATTGGGCCGGCGATCAGTCCTGCGCTCCGGCGGAGATCGTCAGACCCCGCGACGCCGGGGAGCTGGGCGAAGCGGTGGCCGCGGCCGCGGCGGCCGGGCGCAGGGTCAGCGTCCCCGGCTCGGGGCACTCATTCACCGAGGTTGCGATGACCGATGGCTCGATGATCCGGATCGAGGCCCTCGCCGGGGTGACCGACGCCGACCCCGCCTCCGGCCTGGTCAAGGTCGGAGGCGGCACGGTGCTGGCAGACCTCAACCTGGCGCTGGCGCGGCTCGGGCTGGCGATGGAGAACCTCGGCGACATCGACCGCCAGACGATCGCCGGTGCGATCTCGACCGCGACCCACGGCACCGGCGCCGGGCTGCGGAACATCTCCGCTCAGGTCGAGGCGATCGAGCTGGTGCTCGGCGACGGCAGCGTCAGGGAGCTGACGGCGGAGGGAGAGCCGGAGCTGCTTCGGGCCGCCCGGGTCGGGGTCGGAGCGCTGGGGGCGATCTCCTCGGTCACCCTGCGCTGCGTCCCCGCCTTCACCCTTCACCGGGTCGATCAGCCGCGGCCCCTGGAGGAGGTGCTCGGCTCCTTCTTCGAGCTGGCCGCCGCCAACGACCACTTCGAGTTCTTCGTCTTCCCCTACACCGAGGAGGCGCTGACCATCCGCCGCAACCGCACCGAGCACGAACCGCGTCCCCGGGGGGCGGTGCGACGCTACGTCTCCGACGTCGTCCTCGAGGAGGGTCTCGGGAGCCTGATGCTGCGGGCGACCCGGCGCTGGCCGAAGTTGATCCCTCGCTCGACCGCGCTCGCCGCCCGGGTGCTCTCCCAAGGCGAGCACATCGATCGCAGTTACCGGGTCTTCTCCAACCGGCGCGAGATCCGCTTCACCGAGATGGAGTACGCGATCCCCAGGCAGAACGGACCGGAGGCCGTCCGCCGGGTGCTCGAGCTGATCCGCAAGCGCCGCCTCGCGGTGGCGATGCCGATCGAGTGCCGTGTGGTCGCCCCCGACGATGCTCTGCTCAGTCCCTCACACGAGCGCGAGACGACCTATGTCGCCGTCCACCAGTTCCCGGGGATGGAGTGGCGGCCCTACTTCGGGGCGGTGGAGGAGATCATGGATTCCTACGGCGGGCGGCCCCACTGGGGTAAGCGCCACTTCCAGAGCGCCGAGACCCTGGCGCCACGCTACCCGCGCTGGGCCGAGTTTGCCGCCGCCCGCGATCAGCTCGACCCCGGGCGGGTCTTCGCCAACGAGTACGCGGCGCGGGTCCTCGGGCCCTAAAGGAAGGTGCGGCTCTCGCCGCGGTAGGTTGGGACCCGATCGACGATCTCCCCGCCCTCGATCAGGTAGAGGGAGTCGAAGCGCTCGCACAGCTCCCCGGCCTTGGCGTGGCGAAAGTAGGCTCGTTCGCCGATCCGCAGCCCGTCGGCGGCCTCCCCGAGCAGCGGCGTCTGCACCTCGCCGGCGCCCTCCTCGGGGTCGAGTCGCAGGCCCTCGGGCAGCCAGGGCGACGGCAGCCGCATCTCGTCGCCGCTGCCCGAGGCGAGGTAGCCGCCGCCGAGCGCGGTGACCACCCCCGGGCCAGGGCGGCGGACCACCGGCAGGGCGAAGCCGGCCGCGGGGACCGGGGTGAAGCGGCTGTAATGATCGAAGAGGACCGGCGCGTAGAGGCCGGACCCCGCGGCCAGCTCGGTCACCGAGCGATCGGCGGCGGTCAGCTCGAGGCTGCCGGTCCCGCCGCCGTTGACCAGTTCGATCTCGGCGATCTTTCCCACCGCGGTGGCGATCTTGCCGCGCCGCCGCCTCAGCTCTCTGCTCGAGCGTCTCTGCATGAAACGGATTCCCGCTCCGCGCAGCCGGCGTCCCGGGGGACTGTCGCCGACCCCGGCGATCTGACCTTCGTAGGCCATCAGCGCGACGAGGCGCAGCTGGGGGCGCTTCCCGATCTCGCTCGCCAGGGCGACGGCGTCGGCGACCGAGTGGACCGGCGAGCGCTTCGGGCCGACCTTGACCCGTCCGTTCAGCGGCCACCAGCCCGCGTCGACGTCTATGCAGAGCCTCATCGGCGCCGCCGCGGTGCCGAGCACCGACTCGATCAGGTCGAGGTGCTCGACGCAATCGATCATCACTATTGGCGCCCCGTCGGGGTTGGCGGCGCTTCGGATCGCCAGCTCGGCGAGGGCGCCACGGTCGGTCGTCGGGTAGGCGAGGAGCAGGTCCTCGAATCCCTCCGAGGCGAGCCAGAGCGTCTCCGGCAGGGTGAAGGTGAGCAGCCCGGCAAAGCCCTCCCCCCGAGCGAGGATCCGCTCCAGCAGCGCCCGGCAGCGCACCGACTTGCTCGCCAAGCGGATCGGCTTGCCGCCCGCCCGCCGGACCATGTCGGCGGCGTTCGCCCACATCGCGTCGAGGTCGACGAAGGCGAAGGGCGCCTCGACGTCCGAGAAGACCCGCTCGTAGCGGCTGTGGGTCTGCTCGGGGACGTGCACTGCGGCGAGCCTACATCCCGTCTGCGGCGCTCCCGGAAGGCCGGCGGCGGTATTAGTGCCGGCACATGCATGTCAGGCGGCGCAGCCGCCGCAAGTTCTTCCTCTCCTACAATCGGGCGCCCGGAGAGGTGGCCGAGTGGCTGAAGGCACTCGCCTGCTAAGCGAGTAGGGGGCGCAAGCTCTCTCGAGGGTTCGAATCCCTCCCTCTCCGCTCGGTGGACTGCTCTCTCGACAGGCCCTCGGCGCGTTGATGGCCCGGCGGCTGGCCATCACGATCGCCTGCCTCGCCACCCTGGTCGGCTCCGCGGTGGCGACGACGGCGATCCTCCACAACGACGACCGCGAGATCAGTGCGGCCGCGGTCACGGTCGTCGCCCAGGGCCCCACCGGCCGTGCCGCGGGCCCCGAGCGGGCGCCTCGTCCCAACCTGGTCGCGCTCCGTCCTCACGGCAGGGTGCCGAGCATCGGGGTGCGGCCGGCGCGTGGCCCCTTCTTCTCGATCGTCAGGCTGCTGCCGGGCAAGCGGCTGGCGGTCTCCCGGCACCCCGGCGGCCCCGCGGTCACCTCGCTCGGGCCCCGTACCGAGTTCGGCTCGCCGGTGGTCCTCGCGGTCGATCATCGGCGCGGCGACTGGGTCGGCTTCCAAACTCCGCTGCTGCCGAACGGCGAGCTCGGCTGGGTGCGCTTCGTGCGCTCTCGGATGGAGCTCTACTGGACCAAGTACTCGCTCGGGGTGGACCTCTCGGAGCGAAGCCTCGAGGTCCGCTACGGAAAGGAGGCGGTATCTCGGTTCACGGTCACCGTCGGCGGGGCCGGCTCGGAGACTCCGCTCGGCCGGTTCGCGATCACCGACGCGCTCACCTTCGACTCGAGCCCCTATTACGGCTGCTGCGCTCTGGCCCTCTCCGGGCACCAGCCGAACCTTCCCGCGGGCTGGCTCGGCGGCAACCGCCTGGCGATCCATGGGACTCCCGGCCCGGTCGGCCTGGCCGCCTCCGCGGGCTGCGTCCGCGCCACCGACGCGACGATGAGGACCCTGTTCAGCGAGATCCCTTTGGGGACGCCGGTATTCGTCACCGCCTAGCCCGGGCGGCGGCCTGCTCGGAGAGCGCCGCCTCGATCTCGGCGGCGAGGAGGTCGAGGTCCGAGAGGACCTCGCGGTCCCCCGTGAGCCCGAAGAAGACGGCGCCGTCGTAGCTGACCACGCCGATCGAAAGCGCGTGGCCCTGCGGGGATAGGGGCACGCATGGATAGACCTCGAGCAGGCGGCGCCCGAGCAGGTAGAAGGGCAGCTGCGGGCCTGGCACGTTGGAGACCACCAGGTTCCAGGTCAGCGGTCGCGAGATCGCCTCGGCGAGGAGCCGGTTGATCGTCGGCGGGGTCCAGCCCGTTGCGTCGATGATCAGCGACGCCGCCCGGGCCTGCTCGGAGTTCTTCAGCCGCGCCGTTTCCCGGGTCACCTGTGCGAGCCGCAGGCGCGGGTCGGGCGCGTCGAGCGGCAGCGAGACCTGGATCGAGGTGATCCGGTTGCCCATCTCCCCCTGTTCCTCGGGGCGACGGATGCTGACCGGGACCAGGGCGATCAGGTAGGAGGGTGATTCCTGGCCACGGCGGGCGAGGAAGCGGCCCAGTGCCCCCGCGACGACCGAGAGGATGACGTCGTTGACCGTGGCCCCCTCGGTCCCCGAGCGGGCTCCCTTGATCGTTTCGAGGTCCGCCTTGACCCAGGCAACGCGGCGGTCGCGGCCGATCTCGACGTTGAGCGCGCTGCGCGGCGCCCCGGGGCCGCCGGAGGCCAGTCCGGCGAAGCCCTCGGCGGTCTTCATCGCCCGGGCGGCGGTCTCGACCAAGGGCGCCCTCAGGGTCTCGCGGGCGAGGGTGCCGGCAGCCCGGATCGGCCGCCGCAGCGTGTCGGTCGCCTCGCTGACGAACAGCATCCCCGGGCTCGATTGGTCGGCCTCCCACGGCTGGGAGGGCTCGGGGTCGGTCATCTCGGGGTCCGGATCGAGCAGGATCGTGCCGACGTCGACCGCGGAGACGCCGTCGACCAGCGCGTGGTGCGTCTTCGAGAGGTAGGCGTGGCGGCCGCCGCCGAGGCCCTCGATCAGGTGGAGCTGCCAGAGCGGCCGGGCGAGGTCGAGCGAGGCGGACATGATCTGCCCGATCAGCTCACGCAACTCCTCGAGGCCGCCGGGAGAGGGCAGGGCCGCCCGCCTCACGTGCCAGCGGATGTCGAAGCGCTGGTCGTCGGTCCAGCGGGGGTTGGTCAGCTGGACCATCGGCGCTCGCCTCACCCGCTGGCGGTAGCGGGGGATCAGGTGCAGTCGCGATTCGACGTGGACGAGCAGCTCCTCGTAGGGCGGCGGCTCGCCCCCCATGATCATCGCCCCGCCGACGTTGACGTGGATCGGCCCGCGCTCGGCCAGCAGAGATGACATGTCGGACGCGGAGAGCCGCTCGGCCACGGGGGCGAGCCTATCCCGCGGGGGCTGCAACATTTCGGCCGCCCGGCGGACCATTCACCTGCATGAAGGCGAAGGCGATCACCGCCATCGGGCTGGCGCTGTACCTGTCGGGTTGCGGCGCGGCGAGGGCCGATCAGGAACAACCGAGGCAGGCCTCTCGCGGCGCCGGGGGCGCGCAGAGGCGGGCGGCGCCCAAGCCTCCCCGCTACACCGGCACCCGGGTCAAGGCGCGCGGCAGCGAGTACGGCAAGGTCCTGGTCGACTCCCGTGGCCGGACCCTCTACCTGCTCGACAGCGAGGGCAGTGGACGCAGCGATTGCTATGGCGATTGCTCCCGGGCCTGGCCGCCGCTGCTGACCGAGGGCGCTCCGAAGGCCCGCGGCGAGGCCAAGCAGGGATTGCTCGGCCGCAGCACCCGCCAGGGCGGCAAGCGGCAGGTCACCTATCGAGGACATCCGCTCTACCGCTACGCGCCGGAGGGGCCGCGAGAGATTCTCTGCCAAGACGTGTTCGAGTTCGGCGGTACCTGGCTGGTGGTCAAGCCAAGCGGCAAGCCCGTCCGCTGAGGCCTCCGCCGTGTTTCCTCATCGCCGGCCGGAGGGCGGGGGAGAATGGTCGGGATGACCTCCGCCAACCGCCGCACCAAGATCGTCGCCACGGTGGGGCCCGCCACCTGGGAGCCCGAGAAGCTGGTCGAGCTGATCGCCGCCGGCGCCGACGTGCTGCGCCTCAACTTCTCCCACGCCGACCCCGAGCGCCAGGCGCAGACGATCGACTCGATCCGCGGCGCGGCCGAGACGGTCGGGCGCGAGGTCGCGATCCTCGGCGACCTTCCCGGGCCGAAGCTGCGAATCGGCTCGATGCGCGGCGACGTCGTCGAGCTCGACGCCGGCACCACGGTCACCCTTACTCCCGACGGGGGCGTCGGCGATGAGCACCGGATCCCGGTCTCCTGGGCCGGCCTCACGCAGGCGCTCGGCCCCGACGAGCTGGTTTACCTCGCCGACGGCGCGATCCGCCTGCGGGTGCTCGCCTCGGGGGCGAGCGGGGTCGAGTGCGAGGTCGAGGTCGGCGGGGCGCTCAGCTCCCACAAGGGCATGAACCTTCCCGGCGCCGAGACCGGGCTGGCAGCGATCGACGAGGACGACCTGCGCTGGATCGACTTCGCCGTGCGCGAACGGGTCGACCTATTGGCTGTCTCCTTCGTGCGGCGGGCGGTCGACCTGGCGCCGGTCGAGGAGCGCCTGCGCCAGCTCCACTCCGACATCCCCCTGATCGCCAAGATCGAGAAGCCGCAGGCGGCCGAGAATGCCGGGGAGATCATCGAGGCGGCGACCAGCGGGATCATGGTCGCCCGCGGAGATCTCGGAATCGAGCTGCCGCTCTCACGGGTCCCGATTGTCCAGAAGGAGCTGATCCGCAAGGCCGGCAAGCTCTCAAAGCCGGCGATCACCGCGACGCAGATGCTCGCCTCGATGGTCACCGCGCGGCGCCCCACCAGGGCCGAGGTGACCGACGTCGCAAACGCGATCTACGACGGCACCGACGCGGTGATGCTCTCCGAGGAGACGGCGGTGGGACAGAATCCGGTGGAGGCGGTGCGGGTGATGGACCGGATCGCGCGAGAGACCGAGACCGACCTCAGCTACGGCGAGTGGCTTCTCTCGAGGACCGAGAAGGGGACGCAGAACGTCGCCGACTCGGTCGCCCAGAGCGCGGTCGGCTCCGCCTACCGACTCGGCCTCGCGGCGCTGGTCGTGCCGACCACAAGCGGGCGCACGGCCCGTCTGGTCTCCGCCCACCGGCCCAACGTCCCGGTGATGGCGATCTCGCCGCGGATCGAAACGGTCCGCCGGATGAACCTGCTGTTCGGGGTGAAAGCGGTGCTCAGCGATCAGACGACCGAGATCCGCGACCTGCTCCACGACTGCGCGGCGCTGGCGGCGGTCCACGGCATCGCCCGACCGGGGCAGCTGGTCGGGATCGTTGCCGGGCTGCCCGATCAAGAGCTGGGAACCAACATGTTCGAGATACACCGGGTGCCCTAGGCGCGTGTGGGGCATCGCGCCGCAGGGGGCGGTTAGTATGCGGCGCGTGCGGGAGGCCTACTTCGGACGGGGCGGCCTGCGGGCCACGGGGCTACTGGCCCTGTTGAGCGCGGCGGCGATGCTGCTGATGGCGATCAACGCCGGCGAGGCCTCCGCAGCGCGGGCCACCTGCCCGGGGACCTTCCGCGTCCTCCACAACGACCACGTCGGGCGGATGTCGCTCCCGGCCGGCCGTTACCAGATCACCATCCTCTCCAGCGGCACCCCGAGCTGCGCCGCCGCTTCGAAGCTGTTCACCCGCTTCCTCGAGGACTTCGACGGCAAGCTCCCCAACGGGTACCGGATCAGCGCCGCGAAGCGCGCCTTCGTCAAGAGCCCCGGCGTCGGCTTCGCCGTGAAGCGAAACGGCGGTGGGGGCGGCGGCGGTGGAGGTGGCGGGCGCCACCCGAAGAACGGCCGCTTCTGCGGCGGCACCTTCCGGGTCCTCCACAACGACCACATCGGCAAGCTGCAGCTGCCGAAGGGGCGCTACTGGATCATCCTGCTGCAGCGAAACGGCCTGACCTGCGCGCGCGCCTCATCGCTGTTCACCAAGTTCCTCGCCTCCCCCGGTGGCAGCCTGCCCAACCCCTGGCAGGTCAACCCGGCGACGGCGAAGTTCCGCCGCGGGCCGCACGGCAACGGCTTCCGCGTCAAGCCGACCAGCTAGCGCCCCGAGGGCGCTTCAGCGCACGACGCGGACGTTGAAGGCGGCCGTGTCGAGGGTGCCCATCATCCGCAGCCACAGCGGCAGGTACATCTCCATCCCACGGGCGGCGCTGATCTCACCGAGGTCGAGGATCGAGTCCTCCGGCCAGCCGAATGCCTGAAGCAGAGTGGCGACCTCGAGCTTGGCGTCCCCGTCGTCGCCGGCGACGAAGATGGTCGTCTGTTCGGTGAGCGAGCCCGGGTCGACCATCACCGCGGCATTAACCGTGTTCAGCGCCTTCACCACCCGGGCGTCCGGATGGGCCGCCTGGATCCGCTCGGCGAGGCTCTCGTCGTTGCAGACGCTCAGAGTCGGTGGCATCCCCCCGGAGAAGTCAAGCGGGTTGGAGACGTCGACCAGCACCTTGCCGGCGAGGTTGTTAGAGCCCGCCGCCTCCAGGGCCTCGAGCGCGTGCCCGCCTGCGGTGCAGTTGAAGACGATCTCGGCGCCGGCGGCCGCGTCGGCGAAGGTCCCGTGCCCGGCGCCGGGCCCGGCAGCTTCGGCCCAGGCGCTCGCGTTCTGGTTCCCGTCGATGCGTGAGCCCATCGTCACCTCGTGGCC
>JBBRHQ010000120.1:0-8666 GCA_038222365.1 Solirubrobacterales bacterium | reverse complement strand
CTCCGCGGCCCTGGCCAGCGTCGAGCCCGGCCGCCCGCCGGCGAACACCTAGTCGGTCTTCGTCGCGACCGACTTGGTGACCGTGCCCCCCCCCACGCGGACCAGGGCCGCGGCCTCCCCCCGGGTCAGCCCCTCGAGGGTGCCGGTCAGCACCAGGGTCTTCCCCTCCAGCGGGCCGCCGGCGACGCGACGCTCGGATGCATCCTGCTCCATCCGCAGCCCCTTCTCGCGAAGCTTCTCGACCAGCGCCCAGGTCGGCTCGTCGGCGAGCGCCTCGGCGATCTGGAGCGCCATCACCGGCCCCACCCCCTCGACCTCCTCCAGCTGCTCGGGATCGGCACGCAGCGCGTCGATCGAGCCGAAGTGATCGGCGAGCGCGGTGGCGGTGACATAGCCGACACCGGGCAGCCCGAGCGCGTAGAGCACACGGTTGAAGGGGCGCCGGCGCGAGACCTCGATCGCGGCGATCAGATTGCGGGCCGAGACCTCGCCGAACCCCTCCAGGCCAGAGAGCTTGCGCTCGGTCAG
The DNA here is from genome assembly GCA_038222365.1 of Solirubrobacterales bacterium. GTDB lineage: Bacteria > Actinomycetota > Thermoleophilia > Solirubrobacterales > 70-9 > JBBRHQ01. The sequence goes on along the minus strand of JBBRHQ010000120.1, from coordinate 8,138 downwards.
CTCGAAGATGTCGGCGACGTCGGAGATCAGACCCTCCTCGAGGAAGCGAAGCGCCTGCTTCTCGCCGAGCCCGTCGATCTCCATCGCCCCCTTGCTGACGAAATGCTTGACGTGCTGGAAGGACTGGCCGGGGCAGCCCGATCGGTTGGGGCAGATCGTGAAGACGCCGTCGGGGGGCTTCACCGTCTCGGTCCCGCAGGCGGGGCACTTCTTGGGCGGCTTCGGGCGCCGGGTCCGCTTCGGTCGGCGCTGCAGCATCGGCGAGACGACCTGGGGGATGACGTCCCCGGCCCGCATCACAACGACCTCGTCGCCCTCGCGGACGTCCTTGCGCGTCAGGTCCTCCTCGTTGTGAAGGGTCGCGGTCGAGACCGTGACCCCGCCGACCTGGACGGGCTCGAGCATCGCGAAGGGCAGCAGGTGGCCGGTGCGGCCAACGTTCCAGACGACCTTGCGCAGCTTCGTCGTCGCCGTCGTCGGCGGGAACTTCCAGGCGATCGCCCAGCGCGGCTCGCGCCCGACCACGCTCAGCTCGCGCCAAAGCGCCCGCTCGTCGATCTTCACGACGACGCCGTCTATCTCGAAGTCGAGCTGATCGCGACGCTCCTGCCACCAGAGGCAACGCTCGACCACGGTGTCGATCTCGGCATGGTGACCGGTGTCGGGATTGACCTTGAAGCCGTGCTCGCGAAGCCAGCTGATCTCCTCGCTGTGGGTGGCGAGGTCGAGGCCCTCGGTCGCCCCGAGGCCGTAGCACCAGACCGAGAGTGGCCGCGCCCGGGCGAGGGCCGGATCGAGCTGGCGGATCGAGCCGGCGGCCGAGTTGCGCGGGTTGGCGAAGGTCGGCTCCCCTGCCGCAGCACGGCGCTCGTTGAGCTCGGCGAAGGCGGCGATCGGCAGATAGACCTCCCCGCGCACCTCGACCAGGGACGGAGCGTCCTCGATCCGCAGCGGAATCGAGCCGATCGTGCGCAGATTGCGGGTGACGTCCTCCCCCACCCTGCCATCGCCGCGGGTGGCCCCGCGGACGAAAATCCCCTCGCGATAGGTGAGCGAGATCGCCAGGCCGTCGATCTTCGGCTCGGTCACGTAGCTGAACTCCGAAGCGGTGATGTCGAGGCGCTTCAGGTGGTTGCGTACCCGTGCCTCCCAGGCGCGCAGCTCCTCCTCGTCGCGGGCGTTGCCGAGCGAGAGCATCGGCTCGGCGTGCTCGATTCGCTCGAACTGATCGAGGGGCGGCGCACCGACCCGGAGGGTGGGCGAATCGGGGGTTTGAAGCTCGGGATTTCGCCGCTCGATCTCCCGCAACTCGTCGAGCAGGCGGTCGTAGGCGTCGTCGCCGATCTCCGGATCGTCCTCCACGTAGTAGAGGCGGTTGTGGCGCTCGAGCATCCGGCGCAGGTCGGCGGCGCGCTTGGCGGGGGCCTTGGTGCTCAACGCTCCGTGGCCGCGGCCTTCGCGGATGCCGACCTCAGCATCGACTCGAGATCGCGATCCCGCAGGCCGCCGATCCCGCCGTGGTCGGTGAGGTCGAAGTGCACCGGGGTGACCGAGATGCAGCGGTTCGCGATCGCCGAGAGGTCGGAGCCCTGCTCGTCCTCGAAGGAGGGCTCGAAGCCATAGATCTCATAGCGACTGCGGCCGGACCCCTCGTCGGTGTCGACCAGCTTCAGCTCGTCGTTGTAGAGGCGCTTGCCGAGGTGGGTGACCTCCACCCCCTGGGGCTCCCCGGCGGGGCAGTTGACATTGATCAGGGTCCTCTCGGGCATCGGGTCGGAGATCAGCCTCCGAACCAGCTGCGCGGTGAACGAGGCGGCGATGCCGAAGTCGAAGACCCGGCCGAATCGGAAGTCCATCTCGCGCTTCGCGGACTGTTGGGAGACTGCCACCGCCGGCAGCCCGAGAATGATGCCCTCGAAGGCGGCGGCGACCGTGCCCGAGTACGTGACGTCGTCGCCGAGGTTGGCACCGTGGTTGATCCCCGAGACGATCAGGTCCGGTCTTTCCCCGAGCAGCCCGAGGTCGGCGAAGCGGACGCAGTCGACCGGCGTCCCGTCGGTGGCGAAGCCGCTGGAGCCGTCGCCGAAGGCGACCTCCTCGACCGTCAGCGGCGAGCGGGTGGTGATGCTGCGCGCGGTGGCGCTGCGATTCGAGTCGGGGGCGATCACGTGGACCTCGATCTCCTCGATCCGCCGCAGCTCACGGCGCAGGGCATGCAGCCCCTGGGCGTTGATCCCGTCGTCGTTGGTCAGCAGGACCCTCATCGGGCTCGATTCTACGGTGGTCCAATCCCAGGTCTAAAAGCCGACCGAGGCGAGGTAGAGACCGTGTGCGGGAGCCGTTTCCCCTGCATCCGTACGGCGGGCTCCCGAGAGCAGGGCTTCGAACTCGGGGAGCGATCTGCGTCCCGCTCCGACCTCGAGCATGGTCCCGACCAGGATCCTCACCATGTTGTGCATGAAGGCGTCGGCCTCGATCCAAAAGCAGACGATCGGACCGGACTCCTCGGTCCAATCGGCCCGGACCACGTCGCGCTCGAAGCGGACGTGGTCGGTTCGGGTCGGGGTGAAGGCGGTGAAGTCGTGGCTGCCGAGCAGCGATGAGGCGCAGCCCCGCATCAACCCGAGATCGCAGCGCTGCGGCCACCAAAGCGCCCGTCCGCGCTCGAACGGGCTCGGCGACGCGCTGCACATGATCCGGTAGCAGTAGGTGCGCGAGCGGGCGTCGCGGCGGGCGTCGAAATCCTCGGCGGCGGGCTCGGCCGCCCGCACGGAGAGGTCATCGGGCCCGACCCCGTTGAGCTTCCGAGCGAGGTCGCCGGGAACCTCGGCCCCGGTGCGAAAGCTGGCCACCTGACCCCAGGCATGGACGCCGGCGTCGGTGCGACCGGCGACGGTCAGCTTCACCGGCTCGCCGAGGATCGTTTTCAGCGCCTCCTCCAGCTCGCCCTGCACCGTGCGCATGCTCGGCTGCACCGCCCAGCCGCGGAAGCCGCTGCCGTCGTATTCGATTTCGAGGCGAATCGTGCCCATGGAAGCCGCCTCACGCTAGACGCAATCAACCGCGCAGCGGTCCGCGGGGGCGTAACCTGCCTGAAGGGCGCCCCGCACCTCTGACGGGTGCACCCGGATGAGAGGAGCTGGGCGATGTCAAACATGAGCGAGAACCAGCGCGCCGGATTCGAGCGCGCCACCTACTCCGGCAGTGCCGAGAGGATCCGCCGCGGGTCGGAGAAGGGGGCGAGGATCTATTCGGTGATCGCGGCGCTCCTAGCGGTGGTCCTCTGCATCGCCGCCCTCACCTTCCTCGACGGCTGGCCCGAGTGGGTAGTGCTCGGCGCGATCGTGATCACCGCGATCGGCTTCATGCTCGCCGTCAGCCCACGGAGAGAAGCCTAAAGACCTGGAATTTGGTCTTTTAGACCAATTCCAGGTAGACCATCTCGGTCGAGTCCGAGCGGCGCGGACCGAGCTTGACGATCCGGGTGTAACCGCCGGGCCGCTCCGAGTAGCGGGGGGCGACCTCCTCGAACAGCTTGTGCACCGCGAATTTGTCGTTGTGAAGGGTCGCCAGGGCCTGGCGGCGGGCGTGGAGATCCCCACGCTTGGCGAGGGTGATCAGCTGCTCGACCTCCGGCTTCACCGCCTTCGCCTTCGCCTGCGTCGTCTTGATCCGCTCGTGCTCGATCAGCTGCTTCGAGAGGTTGGCCATCAGCGACTTCCGGTGCGCCGCGTGGCGGCTCAGCTTGTTGCGCTTGCGAGCGTGACGCATGCCTTCCTCCTCGGGGTCCCCCGCAGCCTCAGTCCTGGCGCAGGTCGAGGTTGCGCGAGTGCAGTGTCTCGATCACTTCCTCGATCGACTTCGAGCCGAAGTTCGGGATCGCGTTCAGCTCCGACTCGGACTTGCGCACCAGGTCGCCGACCGTCTGGATGCCGGCGCGCTTCAGGCAGTTGTAGGAGCGCACGCCGAGCTCGAGCTCCTCGATCAGGATCTCGTCGAGCCCGTCGCCGCCACCCGAGGCACCGTTGTCGGCGAGCGGGTCGGCGGCCAGCGCCGAAACCGCCTCGCGCGTCGTGAGCTCCTCGACCCGGTCGGCGTCGGTGAAGATCGCGAGGCTCTTGATGAGGATCTCGGAGGCCTCGCGAAGCGCTGCCGACGGCTCGATCGAGCCGTCGGTCTCGAGGTCGAGGGTGAGCTTGTCGAAGTCGGTCCGTTGCCCGACACGAGCTGAGTCGACCGCGTAGGAGGCGCGACGGATCGGCGAGAAGATCGAGTCGATCGGGATCACGCCGATCGGCTGCTCCTCGGTCTTGTTCTCTTCCGCCGGCGAGTATCCGCGACCGCGGCCGATCGTCAAATAGATCTCCAGCTTGGTCTTCTTCTCCAGCGTGGCGATCGGCGCGTCGGGGTTGAGGATCTCAACCCCTGAGGGGAGGTCGATGTCCTTGGCCTTGACCTCGCCCGGACCGGTGGCGACCAACGGCGCCTCGATCTCGTCGGCGTCGGTGTGCATGCGGACGACGATCTCCTTCAGGTTGAGGACGATGTCGGTGACGTCCTCCTTGACGCCCGGCACGGTGGAGAACTCGTGCGCGACGCCCTCGATGCGGACGCTGGTGATTGCGGCGCCGCCGAGCGAGGAGAGCAGCACCCGCCGCAGGCTGTTGCCGAAGGTGTAGCCGAAGCCCTTGTCGAGGGGCTCGACCGTGAATGTGCCGTGGGTGTCGTCGACGGAGTCGGCGCTGATTCTGGGGACCTGAAAGTCAGTGGGCATGGGTTCCTTGGGTTCCTTGGGTATTCGTGTTCAGAGAAAGGGCCCGGACTACTTGGAGTACAGCTCGACGATCAGCTGTTCCTGCACCGGGGCAGAGATCTCGGAGCGCTCCGGGTAGCGCAGGATCTTCGCGGTGAGGGCGTCGTGATCGGCCTGCAACCAGGCCGGCACGGCCGATACGAGCTCAGTCGCCTGCCGGATCGTGTCGGTGGCGGCCGAGCTCGGCTTGATCGAGATGATGTCCTCCGGACGCACCTGGTAGGAGGGAATGTCGACCCGACGGCCGTTGATCATCCAGTGGCCGTGGCGGATCAGCTGGCGCGACTGGCGCCGGGAGGCGGCGAAACCGAGCCGCACCAGGACGTTGTCGAAACGGGACTCGAGCAGACGCAGCAGGTTCTCGCCGGTCACCCCCTCCTGTCGCGAAGCCTTGGCGTAGTACTCGCGAAACTGCTTCTCGAGAACCTGGTAGTAGCGGCGCGTCTTCTGTTTCTCGCGCAGCTGCACCCGGTACTCGGACTGGCGCATCCGCCCGCGGCCGTGGTCGCCCGGCGGGTAGGAGCGGCGCTCGACGCCGCACTTGTCGCTGAAGCAGCGCTCCCCCTTGAGAAAGAGCTTCTGGCCCTCCCGGCGGCACTGCTTGCATTGGGGTGACGTATCTCTGGCCATCAGACCCGGCGCCTCTTCTTGGGCCGGCAGCCATTGTGCGCCTGCGGCGATACGTCCTTCACAGTGCTCACCTCGAGCCCGGCCGCCTGCAGGGAGCGGATCGCGGTCTCACGGCCCGAGCCGGCGCCCTTGGCGAACACCTCGACTTTCTCGAGGCCGTGCTCCATCCCCTTCTTCGCGGCCGAGTCGGCGGTCACCTGGGCGGCGAAGGGGGTCGACTTGCGCGAGCCCTTGAAGCCGGCGCTGCCGGCCGACTCCCAGGCGATCACGTTGCCCTCGGTGTCGGTCAAAGTGACGATCGTGTTGTTGAAGGAGGTCTTGATGTGCGCCTGCCCATAGGTGATGTTCTTCTTGACGCGACGGCGCGCCCGGCCCTTCTGCGGCTTCTTTGCTGCCATCCCCGCCTACTTCCCGGTCGGCGCCTTGCGCTTGCCGGCGACGCTCATCCGGCGCGGGCCCTTGCGGCCGCGCGCATTGGTCTTGGTCCGCTGGCCCCGCACCGGGAGTCCGCGCCGGTGGCGCAGGCCGCGGTAGGAGCCGATCTCCATCAGCCGCTTGACGTTCTGGGAGCGCTCGCGGCGAAGGTCGCCCTCGACCTCGCGCGACTCGACCGCGCCGCGCAGCCTGACGACCTCGTCCTCGGTCAGGTCCTTGACCGAGGTATTGGGATCGATCTTCGCCTCGGAGAGGATCTCGCCCGCGGTCGAGCGGCCGATCCCGAAGACGTATGTGAGGCCGATCTCCACTCGCTTGTTCACGGGGATGTTGACGCCGGCGATCCGAGCCATCAGATGACTAGCCCTGCCTCTGCTTGTGGCGCGGGTTCTGGCAGATCACGAGGACCGCACCGCCGCGGCGGATGATCTTGCACTTCTCGCACATCGGTTTTACGGACGCTCGGACTTTCATCGCGCTCGGATTCGTATCGAAATAGGAAGCCCGCCGGCTCCAGGAGTTGAGCCGCGGGCATGCTCAAACCGGCCCTCGGGCCGACCGGGGAGGATAGCAGGGGACACGCACAATGCGATGGGGCAAGAAGCCCCCGCCCGAGTCGGCGCGACCTCCGATCAGTGGGTAACCGCGCGGGCTACCGTGAGGCTCCTCCCACGAAGTCGGCCATCGCCCGATCGAGGGGTTGCCACCCTCCCTATCGCCTGACCTTGCAGCGCTGCGAGTCAGTCGCGCTAAGCGGTCGGCTCCCGACGTACTGGAACCGGCCCTTGTAGAGCAGAGTGCCGTGACTGCACCGGGCGGACACATAGTTCTTGCGCTTGCCGTTGACCTTGAAGGAGCGGTGCAGGCTCAGAGTCAGCCTATGGATCGGCTCGGCGTCCGCGCCGTGTATGGTCGAGAGCATGGTCCCGTAGGCGCCGCGCACCCTGCTGATTATCAGGGGGACGTCCACCGTCGTGTTGCTGCCGATGACGATGTGGAGGATCATCAGCGGCTTTCCCGAGGACGGGAGGCCGCCCGATCCGGGCTTTCCGTTGAAGGCCGTCACCACCGCGGGGATGTCCAAGTGTCCGCCCGCTCCGTTCGAGAGCCTCGCAACGGCATCGCCGTCGCCGATCTTGGAGTCGCGGCAGATTACCTTCGCCTCATGGGTGGTCTTGCCGTCGAGCTGCCCGTACCGGCATTTCGCAAGGCCGCGGGTGGTCAGACGGACGTCCTTGTCGAAAAGGATCTTGGCCTCGAGCGTCGGCGGCTGCGCACCGCTGGGATCCGTCGTGCCCGTCGTCTCGCTGAACTTGAGCGAAACGCCTACCCGCTTGGCGGCGGGGAGTCTTTTTGGCGTCACCTTGCCGCTGATCGTTTGGGTTGTAGTGCCAGCCGCGAGTGCGATGCTCGCTGCGGCAAGGATCGCACCCAAGCCCCCAATCCAAACCAAGTGCCTTCTCATAACTCCCCCCCAGTTCGAGTGCTCTGACTAATTACCGGCCCGCTCTTGGGACCGTGCGGTGCACCTTTCCCCCGCTGCCTCGCAATGCATCGAACGCACCTTACGCCGTGCCACTCTCAACTGTGACACCGAGGAAAGGCCGAACGTGGCGAGCCTATTCCACCCGTTCAATCGGCGCAAGCCCGATAGTGGGTAATTTGGCGGTGTCCTTGGGCTACGGTGTGAGTGATCAGCGCAACTGACAAAGTCGGCGGTTCACTCGGCCTCGTGCCAGGGGGTGAGAATCCGCGGTCCGTCCGCGGTCACCGCGACCGTGAACTCGAAATGGGCGGCCAGCGAGCCGTCCTGGGAGTAGACGGACCAGCCGTCTTCGTCGATCCGCACCAGGGGGCCCCCCGCGTTGACCATCGGCTCGATCGCGAAGACCATCCCCTCCTCCAGCTCAGGGCCCCTGCCGGGCTCGCCGAAGTTGGGTATCTGGGGGTCCTCGTGCATGTCGCGGCCGATGCCGTGCCCGACTAGGGTGCGAATCACCGAGAAGCCGTCGAGCTCGACCCGGCGCTGAATCGCAGCGGAGACGTCGCCGAGATGGTTTCCTGCCCGCATCTGCGCCGTCCCCTCCAGCAGGGAGGACCTGGCGGTCTCCAGCAGGCTGCGGGCCTCGGGAGCGATCGTCCCGATCGGGACGGTGATCGCAGCGTCGGCCACCCAGCCGTCCTTGATAACCCCGACGTCGACCGAGAGGACATCTCCGCGCTTCAGCTCGGCCGAATTCGGGATCCCGTGCACGACCAT
>JBBRHQ010000119.1:0-8761 GCA_038222365.1 Solirubrobacterales bacterium | reverse complement strand
CGCGGTGTGATCACGATGCTGATCTTCTACGGGGTCAACTGGATGGTGGCGTCGGTGGGGGTCTACTGCGCCGCCCGGGCGGTCCACTACATCCCGCCGGGGAAGGTGCTGGTGGTCGGCTCGGCGCAGGCCTTCGGCGTGGTCGCAGCGACCGTGTCGCTGGTCGCTCCGGCCGGGCTCGGGGTGCGCGATGCCGCCTTCGCCTGGGCCGTGAAGGTGGCGCTGCCGAGCGGCAGCTTCGCGGTCGGCGCGGTGATCGCGATCGCCGTCAGGGCAACCCTGACGGTGGTCGAGCTGATCTACGTCGGCATCGTCACCCTGCTTGGCCGCAGGGAGGCGGAATCCGATCGGGCGGGGTCAGCGAGGGAGCCGGCCGCGGCGGGCTCAGTTACAGCGGGACCCGGGTCGCAAGGTGCAGGGCGGTGAAGGCCAGCAGGCCTCCGATCAAGATCCGATCGCCCGTGACGGCGGCGAGCGGCAGCGGCCAGAGGACGTACCACGGCAGCACCCAGCCGCTCGCGAGTAACAGCCCGAGGCCGGCCCAGCCGGCGGCGCGGACCCAGTCGGCGCCGCGCCAGGACCAGCGCAGCAACCAGGCGAAGCCCAGCGCGTAGAGGACGAGAGCGGCTGCCCTCGTCGCGCCGCCGCCGGCGCCGGTGAGCCGGGAGGCGAGGTGGGGGAGACTGCGATGGCTCTCGCGTGCCTGGTTCTCGCCCGCCAGCCCGATCGCGTCGAATCCATGCGGGCCGAAGGCGAGCAGCGCGGCGATGGCCAAGAGGGCGGTCGCGAAGAGGGCTCCAAGCAGGAAGAGCCGCCGTCGAGCCACCCCGATCAGCGCGAACGGTGCGACGAACAGGGCCGAGACCTTGACCGCCGCCGAGGCGAGGATGGCGGCGGCGCCCACCCCCTCGCGCCGGGTGAGCACCGCGGCCACGCCGGCGATCGCCAGCAGCATCATCGGGCCCTCGTTGTGGGCGCCCCCGACGACGTGGACGAGGACCAGCGGGTTGAGCGCGACGAAGGCCGCTGCCGCCCGCGGCTCCAGTCCGCGGACGGCGGCGAGCCGGGCGCTCAGCGCCGCGACCCCGAGCACCGATGCCGCCGAGACCGCCTTCAGCGCCCAGAGAGCCGCTGGGACGGAGATCGAGCCGAGGGGGTAGCTGAGCAGAGTGAAGAGTGGCCCGTAGGCGCTGACCGAGTCGGGCCAGCCGACGTAAAGAAAGGCGGGATCGCCCGGATGCTCGGCCGGCGCGTGCAGGTAGGGGTTGAGGCCGTGCTCGGAGCCGAGCCGGGCATAGGAGATGTAGCTGAACACGTCCTGGGAGAGGAGCGGCGGTGCCAGGGCGAAGGCGGCGATCAGGATCGCGATCGCCCCCCAGAGGAGGCGGCGTGAGAGTGCCGGTGCGCCGATCAGCACGCAGAGGTAGGCCACGAAGGCGAACCCGAGGAAGACCAGATAGCCGCCGGCCCCGATCCCGGCGCCGTCCCCGTAGGGCCCGAGCAGCCAGCCCGGTCCGCCGCCGAGCGCCGCCGGGACGAGTGCCCTCCCGGGCGCGGCCAGCGGCGCGGCGCAGAGCAGCAGGCCGGCGAGGCCGGCCAAGCCGACGGCGCGGCGTCGGGCTGGTTTCAGGTATCTCCCCCGGCGCCGCCCACTGCCGGAGGCGGGGCCGGCGAGGGCGGGGACGAGGGCGTCGGTGGCGGCGCCGGAGCGGGGGCCGGGACCGGGACGGGCTGCTGGGTGCCGGCGCCCGGGGCGTACGCGTTGGGGTCATAGCCCCCGCCCCCGCCCCCGCCTCCGCCCCCGCCACCGGTCGATGAGCGGGTCCGGTTCGAGGGTTTGCGAGGGGAGGGAGCCGAGGCGGTGTAGCTGCCGGTGAAGGGAGCCCAGCGGATCGCCTCCGAGGGAACCCGGAAGTAGTCGCAGGGGACGCCGATGCCGCTGTAGAAGGCGTTCCAGATATCGGCCGGGAAGGTGCCGCCGAAGACGGTGATCCCGTGCACGCTGCTCATCTCGATCTCGTTGGACTGCGGGTAGCCGACCCAGACCGAGGTCGCCAGGTCGGGCTGGTAGCCGTCGAACCAGGCGTCGACGTAGTTATCGGTGGTGCCGGTCTTGCCGGCCTGGCCGTAGCAGCCGGTGTAGGCGGCGGTGCCGGTGCCGGAGGTGATGTTGTCGTGGAGGATCCGGGTGACCTCGTAGGCGACATTGGCGGGCAGCACCCGCCGCGGCTCCGCGGCCTCTGGATGGTCGACCCTGCCACCCCGAAACCTCACCGCGCTGATCGCGATCGGATTGCGGTGGACTCCGCCGGAGGCGAGGGTGGCGAAGGCGTCGGCCATCTCCAGGGGCGAGACTCCGATCCGCAGGCCGCCGAGCCCCTCGGCCGGGATCCCGTCGAGCTTCGTCGTCACCCCCATGGAGTGAGCCGTCGCGGCGACGGCGCCGGGCCCGACGTCGAGGTCGAGCTGGGCGAAGACCGTGTTGTCGGAGGCCACCGTCGCCTGCTGCAGGTTGACCGTGCCCATGTAGCCCTCGTCGGCGGTGTGGACGTCCCAGTGACCCCACTGCGGGAGGTCGAGGCTGAGCGGCTTCGAGGTGTAGTAGGTGCGGTAGGGGTCGATCCCCTGCTTGATTGCCGTGGTCAGCACGAACATCTTGAAGGTCGAGCCCGGCTGGCGGTGCCCCTGCGCGGCGAGGTTGTACTGGTTGGAGTCATAGGAGCCGCTCGAGGCCATCGCCCGGATGAACCCGTTGCGGGGGTCGATCGCGACCAGAGCCGAGGAGGGGTCGGTCGCGTAGGGCAGGGCGGAGTCGATCGCGGCACGGCCCAGCCTCTGGTAACGGGGCACGATCGTCGTCTGCACCCGCAGCCCGCCGTCGCGTACCTTCTTGACCCCGTAGCGGTCGATCAGGATCCGCTCGACGTAGTCGAAGAAGTAGGGCTCGAGGCGCTTCGAGTAGGCATCCGACGGCCTCAGCCCGAGGCCGCGCTGAGCGGCCAGACGGCCGCGGGCCCGGCTGATGTAGCCGAGGTCCGCCATCTTCGCGAGCACCTGGTTGCGGCGATGGCGCGCAGCGGCCGGGTTGAGCAGCGGGTTGTACTGGGAGGGCGCCTGCGGCAGCCCGGCGAGCAGGGCGGCCTGCTCGACGCTCAGCCCGGACGCCGGGCGGAAGAAGTAGATGCGCGAGGCGGCCTGGACGCCGACCGCGGTTCGGCCCCCGACCGTGCCGTAGGAGGCGCTGTTCAGATAGGAGTCGAGGATCTCCGCCTTGGAGTGGTGGCCCTCGTACTCAACCGCGAGCTTCGCCTCCTGGGCCTTGCGCTCGACGGTCCGTTGCGGGTGCTTGAAGCAGATGCTCCGCATCAGCTGCATGGTGATGGTCGAGCCTCCCTGCACGAACTTGCCGGCTCCCAGGTCCTCGAGGAGCGCCCGCAGGCCACCCTCGTAGTCGACGCCGTTGTGCTCATAAAATCGCTGGTCCTCGATCGCGACCGTCGCCTGCCGGAGGTTTGCGCCGATCCGATTGATCGGCACGGGCGCCCTCGCGAGGTCGGATCTGACGAAGCCGAGGCGGCTGCCGTCGGCGGCGAGCAACACCGAATTGCCGCCCTGCTCCACCGACTTGCATTGAGAGAGGGGAGGGGCGTCGTCGGCGACCGAGAGAAACCAGCCGCCGAGAGCGAGGATCGCGCCGACGGCGACGGCCAACAGGCCGCCGGCGGCGAACAGCAGCTTGCTTCGCACGCCGCCGCGCCGCCGCTGACGTCGGCGCTGGCGCGAGGTCATCGGCAAAGGGTACTTTCCGCCGCTGCCCCGGGATCACTCCGTGGAGAGCAACCCGGCACCCTGGAGGGCCTTCTGGGCCCGCTCCCGCAGCGCCCTCTCCTCGTCCCCGATCCGGGTCCGGGCAGTGCCGGGCGTGACCAGCACCTCGAGGCGGATCCCCTCGGGCGTCCACTCGGCCAGACGTACCTCGTCGGCGCCGGCGGCCTCCTTGATCGCCTCCTTGGCGCGGGCCAGATCGGCGCCGGGCGGCATCCAGGCCGAGGCGGTGATCGGCGCCCCGCGGTCGCCGGTCGAATGGTTGTAGAGGGTGCCGCTGACGATCCGCTCGTTGGGCACGACGACCAGGTCGCCGTTGCCGGGGTCGATGTAGGTGTAGGAGAGGGTGAGGTCGTCGACCCGCCCGGTCACCTCCTCGAAGCTGACCCGATCGCCGATCCTGATCGGCTGGGTGACGGCGAGCATCACCCCGGCGATCATGTTGCCGAGCGTCTGGCGCGCCGCGAAGCCGATGATCAGGCCGAGGACGGCGCTCGAGGCGAGGATCCCGGTGGCCAGCCGCTTGATCTGGCCGAACTGGCTCAGCGCCAGCGCCGCGCCGATCACCAGGATCGTCACGAAGACGAGGCGGCGTACCACCCGCAGCCGCGTGTGGGCCCCGCGGGAGACGCCGCTGTCGGAGATCCGCTCGGCGACCCGCGTGCCGCGGCCGATCACCAGCCGGTCGATCAGCAGGGCGACGAGGATCGCGACCAGCATCGTGATCGCCGCCGAGATCTCATCACCGTGGCTCTGCCAGAAGGACTGATCGGCGCCCAGAGGCAGCCCGGCGATCCGCAGCGAGGCGGCCGGGACGACCTGTGAAACTGCCAGCGTCATCGTGGCCAACATACCCGCAACCCAGCCGTCCGGAAGCCGCCCGGCCCCCGCCGTCACCCGCGCGGTCTTCCTCGACGCGCTCGGCACCCTGGTCGAGCTCGAGCCGCCGTGGATCGGGCTGGCCCGGAAGCTCGGGGAGGGGGTCGACCGGGAGCGGCTGATCGACGCCGTCAGGGCCGAGATGGCCTACTACCGCGAGCACAGCGACGAGGGGCGCGACGAGGTCTCCCTCGCCGAGCTGCGGCGCCGCTGCGCGACGATCCTCTCCGATCGGCTGGGGGTCGAGGTGCCGGTCGAGACCCTGATCGAGGCGATCAGCTTCCTGCCGTTCCCCGACGCCGCTCCGGGCCTGGCGGCGCTGCGGGACCGGGGCCTGAGGACGGTCTGCGTCTCCAACTGGGACATCTCGCTCTCCGCGGTGCTCGAGCGCTGCGGGCTGAGCGCGGTTCTGGACGCAGTCGTCTGCTCGGCCGAGGTTGGGGCCCGAAAGCCGCACCCGGCGATCTTCGAGCGGGCGCTGGCGATCGCCGGCTGCTCCGCCGAGCAGGCCGTGCACGTCGGCGACACGCCGGATGAGGACATCGCGGGCGCCCGAGCCGCGGGCATCCGGGCACTGCTGATCCGCCGCGAGGGCGGCGGGGACGTCACCTCTCTGACCGAGGTGACAGCGCTTGTCTGAGCCCGCGATCGAGTTCGCCCGCTTCTCCCGCCGGCTGCTGGCGGCGCTGCTCGACAGCGCCGTCTGGGTGATCGGAATCTCCTGGATCCTGCGCTCGTTCCCGTCCGGGTTCTTCTCGGACCACAGGGTCGCCGGGGGAGCGATCGTCCTGGTCCTGCTCAGCGCCTGGTTCAACTACTTCGCGATCTGTGAGTGGCGCTACGGGCAGACGATCGGCAAGAACGCCTTCGGCATCCGGGTGCTGCCGGTGGCCGCCGGCGCCAAGCTCACCTACAACGACGCCGCCCTACGCAACCTCCTGCGCCTGGTCGATCTGCCGCTGGCGCTGATCGGGGTCGACTGGCTGATCGTCCACCGCTCACCGCGAAGGCAGCGCCTCGGCGACAGAGTTGCGAAGACCGTGGTTGTCCGCGAGCAGCCCAAGCAGGCGCCGCGGCCCCCCTCGCCCGCCCCCCCGACGCCGACCTGGGGCGAGCTGTTCGGCGTGGCGGCCGCGGTGCTCGCCGCCGGAACCCCGCCCCCGCCCCCCCCGCCGAGCCCGGCGGGCGCGCCCGCCCCGCCGCCGAGCCCCCCGATCTCGGCGCCGAGCGGCGCGGCGCCTTCCCTCGCGCCGGAGGGCGCGCGCTCGTTTCCCTTTTCGAACTGGGGGCCGAAGGTGGCGATCCTCGGCATGGCGGCCGCGATCCTCGGTGGGATCGTCCTCGGCGTCCCGGCGATCATCATCGACAACCCGGGGGAGGGCGGGGACCTCAGCACCGCCGCCAACGTCTTCGTCCAGCTGGCGACTGTCATCGGCTTCATCGCCGTGCCCCTGTTCGTTGCCCGCCGGCGCAGCGACTCGATGAACGAGGCGCTGAGGCGCCTCGGGGTTCGCAGCTTTCGCCCCTCGGCGATCAAGTGGATGTTCGCCGCGGCCGGCGCCTACCTCGCCCTGGCGGCCGTCTACGCGGTCTTCATCACCCAGCCGAAGCAGGAGGACATCGCCTCCTCCTTCGGGCCGGTCTGGGTCCAGGTGCTGCTGATCGTGGTCTGCGCCGCAACCAGCGAGGAGCTCTGCTTCCGCGGCATGGTGTTCAGCGGGATCCGCGAGCGGCTTCCGGGGTTGGCGGCCGCGCTGGCCAGCGGCGTCGTCTTCGGCGCTCTGCATGCCTTTACGGGGATCACCGCGGTGCCGCCGCTGATCGTCTTCGGCACGGTGCTGGCGCTGCTCTATGAGCGCACCGGGTCGATTCTCCCCGGGGTGATTTTGCACGCGCTCAACAACACCGTCGCGCTGCTCGGACAGTGAGCCGCCCCCGGGGCTGAGGAAGGTATCTGTCTGCCGAGGGCGAACGCCCCCCGATGAGCGGGCGCTCACCTTTCGCTCACCCGAATTTGAGAAGCGATCAGTCACAATGTGAGGCGATGAGTCGCCGCCTTCTCCTCGTCCACGCGGTCGTGGCTGCCTGCTTGCTGCTGCCGGCTGCGGCGCTGGGCGCCGAGAGCGCCGTTTCCGGCGAGAACCTCACCGCCTCCACCCCGGCGGCCGGCGCTTCGGCAGCGCTGATTCCATCGACGGTGAAGATCCGCCTCGGCCATCTCCACAAGGGCAGCGCGCGGATCTTCAGGTCGGTGAGGGTGATCGGCTCCCTCACTCCCTTCCGTGCCCATCAAAAGGTCAAGGTGAGCTTCTACCTCAACTCCCACAAGCTGCGCGCCAAGACCGTCAAGGTGCACCGCGGCAAGGGTGATTACGGCGTCTTCCACTCGAAGCTGATCGTCCGCAAGGGAGGCAAGTACGCGGCCGCCGCAAGTTTTGCCCCGACCCCGGAGATCAGCGGGGACAACACCGTGCGGAAGTCATGGACGGTGAGCTTCCCCTCGCTCCATCGAGGGCAGTGCGGCAAGGTCGTCAGGGGCTTCCGGCGGGGGCTGAACCGGCTCGGCTACGAACCGGCGGGCGGGCGTTGCTTCAACGCGAAGATGGCACGCGGAGTGCTGGCGCTGCGCAAGGTCAGGGGCATGTCGCGAAACATGCACGCCGGCAGGCGCCTGGTGCAGATGGTCTACGCCGGCCGCGGTGGCTACCGGGTCCGCCATCCCGGCGCGGGCAGGCACGTCGAGGCGCCCCTCGGCAAGCAGGTGATCGTCTTCGCGAGGGGCGACGAGGTCGAGGCGATCTACCCGATCTCCAGCGGCAAGCCCTCGACCCCGACCGTCCGCGGCCACTTCCACTTCTACTCGACCCAGCCGGGCTACAACGCCGAGGGGATGTACTACTCCTTCTACTTCATCGGCGGCTACGCGATCCACGGTTACCACTCGGTGCCGAACTACCCGGCCAGCCACGGCTGCCTTCGCACCTACATCGTCGACCAGCCGGAGATCTTCCACCGGATCTCCTACGGCGAGGACATCTTCGTCTTCTAGGCCGGGCGCGGAGTTCTAGGCTGTCGGCATGACCGAGCCGACCCTGCGCGCGGTTCTCGCCGTGATCGCCGCCTACCACGTCCTCACCGGCGCCCTGGCGCTGATCGCACCCGACACCTTCTTCGATCAGATCGGTCGCTACGGGATCGAGAACAGCCACTACGTCGGCGACGTCGGCGCCTTCACGATCGCCTTCGGCGTCGCCCTGGCGATCGCCGTGGTGAGGCCCTCCTGGCGGGTGCCGATCCTCGGCCTCGGGGCGCTCTGGTACGGCTTCCACGCGCTCAACCACGCCTTCGACACCGGCGAGGCTCGCAGCGACGCGCGCGGCTGGGCCGACACCGCGCTGATCGCCCTGGGCGCCCTCGCGGCCCTCTGGCTGGCGCGGGTCTCCGAGCGGCTCGCGCACCAGGATGGCGGGCCGGCCGGGGATAGGATCGGCCGATGAGGGTCTTCCTCGCAGGAGCCGGCGGCGCGATCGGCCGCCCGCTGCTCCCGAAGCTGATCGCGGCGGGACACCAGGTAACCGGGCTGAGCCGCTCCGAGGAACGCGCCGAGGCGCTCCGCGCCGCCGGGGCGGAGGCGCTCGTCTGCGACGTCTTCGACCCCGATGCCCTGGCGCGGGGAGTCGCCGCCGCCGAGCCGGAGGTCGTCGTCCACGAGATGACCTCGCTGCCGGACCGGATCGACCTGCGCAAACCCGACTACGGCCCCAACAACCGGATCCGCCGCGAAGGAACCCGCAACCTGCTCGCCGCCGCCACCGCGGCCGGCGCGCGTCGGGTCGTCGCCCAGAGCATCGCCTTCATGTACGCGGCGGTCGGCGGGCGGGTCAAGGACGAGGAGGCGCCTCTGATGAGCGGCGCACCGGGCTCTTTCGGGGAGTCGGTCGAGGCCACGGTCAGCTGCGAGGAGCAGGTCAGGAACGCGGAGGGAATCGAGGGGCTCGTACTCCGCTATGGCTGGTTCTACGGTCCCGGCACCTACTTCGGGCTCGATGGCTCAACC
>JBBRHQ010000118.1:0-8766 GCA_038222365.1 Solirubrobacterales bacterium | reverse complement strand
CTTCTGGGGCGGCGTCGAGGTGCGGTGATCGCCGGCTTGGAATCCCGATACGCGGCCTCATCTCGGGCTCAGGCGCACCGAACCAAGCGGTCCTCGGTGAGAATGGTCACCCAGCCGCAGGCCGAGCACGAGCTAAGCCTGAAGTTGTGGCACGCGGCGTGGAAACGCGCGACGCGCCCCCGGAGGCAGCGAGCCGGCGGCCGCGATGATCCTCTTGAAGAGGGACCTCGATTCGGGATGGCGGTCCCCTGACCTCTCGCCTGGAAAGCCAGATCGCCGCGTTTGAGAAGAAGGTCACCGATCAATTCTTTGAACCATGAAACCCCCCGGCAAAGTAAGCATTCGGGCTCGATGCCGGCGAGCCTTCGTTCAGGCCGGCGAGAGCTCGCGCGCGGTCGAGATTGGAGGTACCAAGCAGCCGCCGATGAGAATCGCCGTTCCGGTTCTCCTGCAGCCGGCGGTAGCCATCACCAAGCCTCCGAAACGAAGCACCCCACCAATCGGGCGCGCCCTGATCGCGGGACGACGAGCTCGCCCGAACACCGCCCCGAACGAGAGCGAGGCTCCGACCGCATATCGAGTGGCGAGGGCCCGCACCGCAACGGGGGGAAGCTTGCCAGAAGCGCTTACGGCCCAGGCAGTGGCAGAGAGAAACGCGAGATCGGCGGTGGTGTCGAGGTCTCGCCCAAGGCGGGTGCGTCCGTAGCGACGTGCGAGCGTACCGTCGAGCCAATCCGAGGCGCCTCCAAGCGCGATCAGAACCGGCAGGCCGTACTGACTCCCAGCGGCCCCACCAACCAATGGCACCACCCAGAAGCGCACGAGCGTGACCCCGTCGGCGGGTGATAACTGCTTTCGCGGCACCCCGTCTCCGCACTCAGCCATCCCGAGGTGCCAGTCCAGCATCTTGTAGACGGCGGTCCACCAAATGAGCCCGGCGGCGACCGGGGGGGATTCCCAACCGACCCGCTTCGCTCCCCGGCAGGCAGCCAGCCATGCTCCTGCCCCGATCAACCCCCACTGCCGTGCCTGGCTCGCCAACTCGGGTCGCCCGAGGCGGGTGTCGGTAGCGCGATCGTAGGCGCGGTTAATGAACCGGGCCCAGGCACGGGGGCGGAATTGAGCGGCCTGGAGCTCGTGGAGCGCCGCGGCCGTCCAGAGCTCGCCCTCGGTGAGCGGCCTTGGTGAGTAGGCCGCAGCCGATCGGTCCGCTGCGAGGTCGCGGAATGGGTCCACGACCGTAGTCTTGCGAGACTCCCCGCCGGAAGGTGACGACTCGGATGCCGATGGTGGCGTAATTGCCTAACTGGGAGCGCGCTGCGCGATTCTATGACCTGCAGCTGTGGCTTGAGCGAGCCGCCCTGCGCGCGGCAATCGAGATGGTTCAAATCGATGAAGCCACTCGGGTGCTCGATCTCGGCACCGGGACGGGCGCATTCCTGCGTCAGCTTGCCGGCGTGAAGCATGTGCCCCGTGAGGCGGTCGGGGTGGATAGCTCGCCTGCGATGTTGTCCCGTGTGCCGGCACTGCCTGCGAGATGGCGGTTGTTACAGGCTGACGCGACAATGCTTCCGTTTCCGGACCGCAGTTTTGATTTGGTCACGGCGATCTATCTTCTTCACCTCCTCGACCGAGTCGAGCGGGCCCGGGTGCTGACCGAGGTCCGACGAGTCTTGCGTCCGAAGGGTCAGCTCGTGGTCGTGACGGTCGGGATGCCCCGGCACGAATTGCTCGCGCGAGCCCTCTCGCCCCTGTTCCACATCCTCCGAGGGAGTTCGGGGGTCATGCGGGGACTGAGCCCGCTGGATACCCGACCCGATCTCGAGCGAACCGGATTCACTGTTAGGCAGGCTCGAAGAATCGCTTGGGGTTATCCATCGATCGTCGTCGCGGCCGATCTTGATGCTCCTGGAGGCAGCTAACCGGATTCGGAAATAGATCTGAACGGGAGATGAACTGAATCCCATCTCCCGCCGCGTGCCACCGCGGCGGTGGCTGCTCTCCGGGGCTGTGCGGGCGCGGATTTCACCGGCCGCTGCTCACCCCAACCGCAGCCCGATTCCGCCCGCAACGCAGCCCGATCAACCATTGCGTGACCTCCGTGTGTCGTACCCTGAGATGGTGAGCACGCCGCAAGAAGTCGAGGTTGTATTCGAGCCGCAGCCGGAAGGTGGCTTCACTGTCTATTCCCCGGATCTCCCGGGCATGGTTACGCAGGGCGACACCATGGAGGAGGCGGCCGCCAACGCCGAGGAAGCGATTGCCCTCTATGTCGAGAGCATGCGAGATCGCGGCAAGGACGTGCCGCTTGGCATCGTGCGCCGTAGCTTTCCGATCCCCGCGTGAGCGGGCGCCTGCCTCGCGGGATCTCCGGTGACCAGGCAATCAAGGCGCTCGAGCGCAAGGGTTGGCGCGTCCATCGCCGCAAGGGAGTCACTACGCGTTGGAGCATCCAGATTTCAACCCACCGTTGTTGTTCCGCGGCACAAGGAGCTCCGCCCTGGAACGCTCAACCAGATCCTGAAGACGGCCGAGATCAGTCGCGAGGAGTTCCTGAGGCTGATCAAGCAGTGAGCGATTGACCGAAAGTCAGCCTCGGCGGCGCCGTGTTTTCGGGTCGCCCAGTGCCTTGGTCGATTGCCCTGACTGGCGCAGATACTGGCCCGCGGTGGGCAGAAACCGCTCTGGAATGCGGGTTCTCGTTCTAAGTGCACGGCCTGAAAAGTCGATTACATCGGGTCGACTCCGTTAGGCGCCTTTCTGAACCCCGCTAACGCGGGGGTTTCGTCGCGTCGGGGTGCCTATGAATGAGCCGGTCTCGGCGTCCCGGCAGATCGGCTAGTCGGAGTCCTCTCCGAGACCCTTCACCCACCGGCGACCGTAGAAGCAGAAGGCCGACAACTGGTCCACGGGGTAGAGCAACATCAGGCCAATTATCACGGTGGCGGCCATCACGCCCGCGAGCAGGACAGGTTGGACGAAGATCATCGGTTCCCTCTGGGCGAAGGGTAGAGCGCCTCCGGTTGCAGGGCAAGCGATGCCCGGTGACGAAGGCTGCGATCGCCTTCCTCGAACAGGCTCATACAGGCACGAACGATCTCCACGTTCTCCTGCGACATTGCCTACTCCGAGACCCGGGCGGCCGCCAGCGCCTCGGCCCTCGTCCCGTAGGCCCGAGCGTCGACGATCCTTCCGCCCCCGAAGGTGTACACGGTGCTCGACCGGAACTCGACCGCGAGCCCGCTGCTGGTGCCCTCACCGCACACCCTGCCGACGACGACGACCCGATATTCATCGACGTCGATCAGCTCATCGGCTTCGATGTGGAAATCCCCGATCGCCTCGTGGGTGGCCTCGATCCATCGACGGACGCCGTCGTGCCCGAGGTAGGGGGCGGTCTCCGGCGCACCGGCGACGTTGGTGATCACGACCTCGGGATCGAACAGCGAGAAAATCTCGTTTGGATCGGGCCGCTCGTGGAGCCGGCGGATGATCTCCACGTTCTGTCTCGACATGCCTGCGCAGTATCGCGGCCGAACATCTCGGTCGTCGGAAAGCGCAGTCATCGGATCAGCGTCTCGAGCGTCTCGAGCACGAAAGGGTCGGCCGGCTCCTCGCCCATCCTGACCAGCGCCCCGGCGATCAGCTGAAGATCGCCCAGCGAGGCGCGTCTCTCGCTGGCGTAGCGCTCGAGCCAGCGCCCGGCGGCGCGCGCGTAACGATGGTCGCCCACCTGGGCCAGGAGCCGCAGCAGCTCGAGCGCGTCAAACAGCGAAAGCGCCGGGATCTCACCCGCTGCTTCGAGAGCCTCTCGCGCGTTTCCGGAGTTAAGCGCCTTGCGAAAGCGGCCGTGCGGGGTTCCCTGCGAGGTCACGAACATATGTTCGCATGGAGCACAAGGGTTGGGCCGCTATCCCGGGCTCAGGAATGAAGCTGCTGCTCGACGAGTCTCAGTCGAGCGCGGTCTTCGCCGCGTTCTTCGAAACCGAGGAGGCCCTGCGCGCCGGCAGCGCCGTGCTCGATCAGATGGACAGCTCAGAGACGCCGGGCACCCGTGCCTCGGTGGATCTCTGCGAGGTGAAGCTCGAGCGCGAAGCCTGAATCAAGTCGCGCGAATCACGGGCTGCACCTTGAAGCCTCGGTCACCGGGGAGATAGCCCTCGACCAGCTCCCGCGCGGCGGCCACGGAGGCCGCGTTGACCTTGACCACCATCCGCGTGCCCGCCGGGCCGGATTCGATCCGGTGAATTCTGTCGATCTGGGGACCGAGCACCCTGACGGCGCCCGACTTCTCCATCTGGCGCAGGACTGGTTGGGGGTTCTCACCATCGATGACGAGCTCGAACGCGGGCATGAAGCCGCGCACGCTAGGAGGAGCCGAGCCGGCCGTGGGGTGAATTGGAACTAATTCGACCTCAGTAATTCGTTGATCCGGCGGGGGCTAACCTGGTCAATGCGATGCTGCTCTTGATCGCCGTCCTGCTGCTTGTCTTCGTGCTCTCGCCTGTCGCGGGGATCGTGGTCGTCGCCCTCGCGCTCTTTCTCGAGATAGGGGAACTGGCCTTCTGGCGCAAGTGGATGCGGGATCGCCGCGCTCAGACCGGCAGCGAGGCAATGCCTGGTGAGCTGGCGGAGGTGGTCGAGCCGGTGGACGCGGACCGTGGCACCGTGCGCCTGCGGGGGGAGAGCTGGAGGGCGCGGTCGCGGCGGCCGATCGGGGTTGGAGAGCAGGTCCGGATCGCCGAGGTCGACGGGCTGACCCTCTCGGTCGAGGCACTGCCGCAGGCGGAGGCCGCCCCGGGAACGGAAAAGGGCCCCTGAACGGGGCCCCTTGGTTCCGAAGGACGTACCACCAGCAATCGAAACCACTGGCTCGTCGGTCCTTAAGCCTTGAAGTCTTTTTGGAGGCGCGATCCCTTTCCTGCGACGCCGCCTTATCAAAACCTAACACTGAGACTGAGCGAAGGTTTCGAATACTTGTAGCAGGCGAACGAGCCGAAATGCACATGGTGGCTGAGAATTCCGCAAATTGGACGGTCCCCGGAACCCGTCTGGGCCATCGTGGACAACCGTGAACGTCCGCTTGCATTCGCCCTGCTCGACCCCGTTGCTAGGCTGGCCCGCCCCGGGCGCTTAGCTCAGTTGGGAGAGCGCCAGCTCGACAAGCTGGAGGTCACTGGTTCGAGCCCAGTAGCGCCCACTCCCCGAAAGCCCCGCTAATGCGGGGTTTTTTCATGCTCGGCGCCGGCCTCATCGAGCGGCCCGGATGGCGAAATCGGGCTCCCGCTGCCCGCTGCTGCCCAATCAGCGGCCCTTACGAGCGCGTCCAGACGGGCTCCGGTGTCGCCCTTGCGCCGTAGGACGTGGGCGTAAATCCCGAGCGTCACCTTCGGGTCAGCGTGGCCGAGCTGGGCCATCACGTAGGGCACCGTCGCCCCTGCCTCGAACAGCAGCGAGGCGAACGTATGGCGCAGCCCGTGAGGCGAGAGCCCTTCGGGGAGCTGCGGGACCTCGCTCTCGTCCTCGGTGAGCCGAGCGTTCGCCCGCTCGACCGCCGCCAGCAGGACGCGCCGTCGCACGTTGTTTCGATTCTGCGCCTTGCCGCTGCGGGTGGCAAATACCAGGGCCTCGGGCTTGGCGTGTCGGCTGCGGGCCTTGTGAGCCGCCAGCTCGTCACGCAGGGCGGGGGAGAGGTCCACGGTTCGCCTCCCGGCGTCCGTCTTTGCCTCACCCACGCGCAGCTTGCCGCTGGCGAGGTCAACGTCGCGCCAGCGCAGCGCCAGCAGCTCCCCGATCCGCAGACCGGCGAGGGTCAGCGTGGCGAGCATCGCCCGGCGCCCGTGAGGGTCGTCGGAGCGCTTGCGCCCCCGGTCGATCGCCCCGGCCGCGTCGAGCAGCGGCCCGACCTGCTCGGGTTCGAGCCAGGTCCGCTTCGGGGTGCTCGCTTTGAGCCGCCGCCGCCGCCCGCGGGCCGGGTTGCGGTCGAGGTCGCCGTGGAGTACGGCTACCTCCAGCACCTGCGCCAGCCGGGTCAGCGTCTTGTTGATGATGTTGGCCGTGAGCTTGCCTTCGCGCACCTTCGCGCTGCGGTAGCGATCCACGTCCTCGACCCGGATCGCGTCGAGCCGGAACTCGGCGAAGAACGGGAGCAGGTGCTTTCTCAGCGCCCACTCGTAGTCCTCGGCCGTACGCGGCCTCAGCTCGACCCTCCGCGCTGCCAGCCACTCCGAGGCGAACTGGTGAAACGTCGGGACCTCAGCGGGTGCCTCGACCGGCGGCGGTTCATATGGCGCCCACGTCCCGCGCTCCACGTCGGCGAGGACGTGGCGCAGCTCCGCTTCGGCCCGTTGGCGGGTCCAGTCGTCCTCAGCGCTGCCGAGGGTGACGTAGCGGCGCTTGCCGTAGGCCCGGAAGCGGATCGCCCAACCGCGTCCGCCCTCGGGCTCGATCACTTGGCCGGTTGCTCGACGTGGGGCCATCAGCTCCTCCGATCAGTAGGCGTTGCAGCCGGGGTCCGATCACCCGCGGCGCATTTCTCAGGGGCCGCAGAACGGCTCTCAGCGGCTCGCATTTTCAGCTCACCCGCCTCAGACGCCGGCCATCGGTTTTCTCGGCATCGTCGAGATGCATCTCGATCAGCTCGCGGGACGCCTCCAGGGCGCGGTGCGCGTAGCGCGGCATGCTCGGGCAGCCGTGCTCGACGCGCCGGAATGCTGCCACCGCATCGCCCAGGAGCGCAGCTTCGCTCTCCTCTGCCGGGACTTCGGGCTTATCCATGCTGCTCCCTTCTGTCGGAGCGCCGAGGGCCGGGTCCAGCGAGGAGGGCGGTTAGTGTCCGCCTCGCGCCGGGGACCCCTATCTCTGGCGCCACGGGGCCGGGTGTTTACGCACGCCGGCCCCATTTCTGTTTGCGCGAGCCATCCTAAGCGCCGGGGTGGTCGTCTGGCAACCCAAGCCCGGAGAGGTCCGGCCACCCCCCGCCGGCAGGAGCCGCAAGGCACGGGCGGGGCGGGGCCGGAGGCGGAGCTGGAGGGCACAGGCGACGGTCTTGTAGTAGTGCGCCCGCACCCTCCGCCCCGCGGGACCGGCCTGCTGTTCGCCCTCAGGCCGGTCCCCTTTTCGAGTGCTCTCGCGGCTCGAAGGATTGTCGGGGTTGACCCCCCTGAGCAGCCAGGGCGCCGACCCCTGAAGCGACGAGGGTGGTCGCTTCAAGTTAGTTACCCGAGAGGAGTGTGGATCGTCGGGCCGGGCTCGCCCAAGCGCTTGAACAGTTCTGGGCGCTGCAGGAGAGCTGGGTGGTCACCGCGCACAGTCGCGCCGGCCGCCAGGACGATCTCGGTCGGCTGGCCGTTGATCTCCACGGAGGTCACGCAGCCGCTCCGGACCTCGAAGAGCTCGGTCGGCTCGGGCGTCTGTTTGGTTCTGGCCATCGGTCCTCCTGTTAGTTGTGGAATCCGTTCAAGGTGCTCCGCAGTTCGGCCTCGACGGTGGCGGGGTCAAGTTCGCCCCGCTCCTCGAGCAGTAGAGCCAGGTGGTCGACCAGGGTGCAGAACGTCCGATCCCCTGCCAGCGTCCTCGCCTTGCTGCGGCCGTACTCGACAAGACTCCGCGCCTCATCACTGTTGGCGCTGACCCGCATCGCCACCGTGTGGGCCCGGTCCTCGTCGTCGCCATGTTCGTCGTGTGTGAGGGCAGGGCCCGGGACGCGGGCGCGGCCGTCTACCACGGCGGGGACCAACAGGATCACCAGCTCGGTAATGCCCTGGTCGAGCGTCAGCTCCTCCCCCTCGCGGACGCTCTGCACCTGCGCCCACCCGGACGATCCGGTGACGCGCACATGGCCGACCCCGCGGCCGAGCAGGTGTGCAGCGGCGGTATGAGCCGCTTCGTGTAAACACAGTCGAGCGGTCAGCGGCGACTCGACCTCGGGTGGGCCGAGGTCGTCTGTTGTCAGCGGCGCAATGGTGAGCCTCCCGGCGCATCGCGCCACATCTCGTCCAGCTGGTCGAGCTTGCGCTCGGCGGCAGCGGCATCGACCTGCTTCAACAGGCCGATGCCGTCGAAGCCTTCCTCGACCGGCTCGCGGCGCTTGCGGTCGCGCTCAAGCAGCCGCTCGTTCTTGCGCCACACCCGGGCCTCCTCGCTCTCGGGGATGCCGAAGCGCCGACGAATCCGGTCGGCCTCGGTCTCGGTCTCGGCCAGGGCTTCGCGGCGCTGGCGCAGCTCCCTCTCGACCGGCTGGCGGCGGGTGTCGATGACCTTGCCACCATGGTCGGTAACCCGCACCTCAGCCTCGCCGATGCGGGAGGAGACGGAGCGGAAGGCGCCAGGGTTGCGCTTGGCGACTGGGTGGTCGGCGGCGACTCGGGTCGAGCCGGCGCGGAACTCCTCGCCGTCCACGGTCAGGTCACGGGTGCATTGCAACATCATGGTTTTGTCTCCTTCTGGGGGGCGTGTTGCTCGAGGATCGCGAGCAGGCGCTCCTCGATCTCGACCTGGCGGGCGAGGGCGCGGCGCAGCTGCTCTTGGATCAGCTCAAGCGATTCGGGGGTGCCTTCGTAGGTTGTGAAGCGGTGCCCGCAGTGCCGGCACTCCCGGCGGCGGCGGGTGCGGCCGTCCGGCGCGGGGCGAGATTCGAGGACGTGATCGCCGCTGGAACGGCATTCGGGACATGTCATGGAGTCACCGAACCACCCGGAGCGGATAGAGCACCGGCCGTAGCGCAATCGGACCCGATCCGACTCGATCCCCCAGCACCCGGGGGCT
>JBBRHQ010000117.1:0-8829 GCA_038222365.1 Solirubrobacterales bacterium | reverse complement strand
GTAGGTGCGGCGGCTGTCCGGCAGCTGCCCGATCCCCGGCAGCTTCATCGCGGCGATCCGCTCGGCAGCCCGCAAATCGACTTTGCGGGCGAGGTAGGCGAACCCCGAGTCCTCGGTCAGCGACTTCAGCACCTGCTCGCGCCCCAGCCCGAGCAGCGGCGCCAGCCTCCCCGCCGTCTTTCCCGGATGCCTGACCTGGTAGGGCGTGGCGTAGATCGAGGCGGCGTCCTCGGAGACCGCCAGCGCGTGGCCGCGGCGATCGAGGATCGCGCCGCGCAGCCCCGGCACGGTCACCGTCGCCTCCTGCTGACTCACCGCCTGCGAGGCGAGCGAGGACCCCTGGACTCCCTGGAGCCAGAAGGCCCGTCCGAGGACCACCGTGAAGCAGAGGAGGAAGGCGGCGAAGAGGAGCCCGATCCGCCGCTCGATCAAGCGCACCCCAGCCCGCCTAACCGGAGATTGCCGAGAGCCTTCGGGCGGCCGCGGCGATCGCGTCGCGGCTCGCGTCGCGATAGGAGATCTCGCCGGGCTCGGGGGAGGTGAGACCGATGCTCGCCGCCGCAGACCTCACCCGGCCATTTGCCAGGAGGCGGGCCTCGTGGGCGCTCAGCACCGAGTTCTCCTGGCCGAGGGTCTGAATGTTCTCCTCGACCTTCCCGGCGGTCGCGGTGAGACTGAGGGTGGCGACGTTGAGTGCGACGATCCCGATCAGCAGCAGGCCGAGCAGCGGGATCCAGGCGCGGCCGCGGGTGAGGTGCTTGATCGGCCCCGAGTCGGGCAGGTGGCGGACGGCGCCCGCGGTGCGGTTCACCGCCAAGGGGATCAGGTGCCCGCCCTGCGCCCGGCGGTCTCGCCGAGGGGCGGTTCGGGGACTCCGTGCGGGGGCTGCGGCGCCCATCAGGAGACCACCGGGCGATCGGCGAGCTTCACCGCGCCGCGCAGGTGGGCGGAGCGCGAGCGCGGGTTCCGCGAGACTTCCTCGGCCTCCGGGGAGACGGCCCGCCGGGTCAGCAGCTCGGCCTCGGGCTCGTGCCCGCAGACGCAGACCGGCAGCTCCGGCGGGCATACGCAGCCCCGGGCGCGCTCGGCGAGGAACCGCTTCAGCGGCCGGTCCTCGAGCGAGTGAAAGCTGATCGCGGCGAGCCGGCCCCCCGGGCGCAGCAGCTCCCAGGCCTCGGGCAGCCCCCGCTCGAGTGAGTCCAGTTCGCCGTTGACGGCGATCCTGATCGCCTGGAACGTGCGCTTCGCCGGGTGCCCGGCGCCGAAGCGCGCCGAGGCGGGCATCCCTGCTTTGACCGCGGCGACCAGGTCCGAGGTGGAATCGAGCGGGCGGCGGCGGACGACCTCGCGGGCGATGCCGGCGGCGTGGCGCTCCTCGCCGAAGCGCCGCAGCACGTTGGCGATCCGCGACTCGGGCCACTCGTTGAGGAGGTCGCCGGCGGAGAAGGGCTGTGCCGGGTCCATCCGCATGTCGAGCGGGGCGTCATAGGAATAGGCGAACCCCCGCTCCCAGGCATCGAGCTGCAGAGACGACATTCCCAGATCGAGATAGACCATGTCGGCGATCAGCCCTTCGCCGTTCAGCAGGCGAAGCCCTTTCGCGAAGTCGGCGCCCAGAAAGCGCAGCTGGCACGGCGCATCGGCCTCGAGCTCCGCGAACCTGGCCTCGGCCGCGGGGTCGCGGTCGATGCAGATCAGCTCCCCGGTGGGTCCGAGGCGCTCGGCGACCAGCCGGGCGTGCCCGCCGCCGCCGAAGGTGCAGTCGACCGCCACCTCGCCCTGCTGCGGAGAGAGCAGGTCGATCAGCTCGGCCGCGAGGACGGGTACGTGTTCGCTCGGCATGTAGCTAAGGTTGGCGGTTGCGCTCATTCGGGTGCTCCGGCGAGGCCCTCGGCGATCCGCGGTGCCTCATCGTCGAGCTCGGCCTCCTGGGCTGCCCAGGCCTTCGCGTCCCAGATCTCCAGATACTCCCCGGCGCCGACGACCACGCAATCGGAGCCGAGGCCGGCGTGCTCGAGCAGCGGCCGGGGAATGCGAACCCGCCCGGCCGAGTCGAGCTTCTCGTCGAAGGATCCGCCGTGGAAGCGGCGGCGCAGCCGGCGGGCGTCGGTGCCGAAAGGGCTGTGCGGGGCGAGGAAGCGGTCCGAGAGGCCCTCGAACTCGGTGGTCGTGTGCAACCAGACGCAGGGGTCGAAGCCCTTGGAGAGAACCACTCCATCGGCGAGTGCAGCGCGAAACCGAGCCGGGACAGTGAGCCGGTCCTTGGAGTCGAGGCTGTGCTCGTAGAGGCCCCTGAAAGCCAACTGTCGCGGTCCTTTCCTGGCGCGGCGGTGAAGAGTTCGGACCGAGGTGGTGAAGTGGGAGGAGCCTCACCACCCCGGTCCTTTTGCTTTAACTCGGGACCCACGCTATCCCACAGAGCCCCACTTTGCAACACATCACTGGTCGCGCATTTCAGGCGATCCGTCGGACGGAACTGTTAGCCGGGCATCGGTCGGCTGGCATCTGGCATCAGGGAGCCGTTTCCGCGAGTCGGCCGAGGTGAGCCGAGGGGCTCGAGACGGCCCCCATCTGCAAGCGCGGTTGCAGCAGGGGGATCGAATAGATTGGCCGCGATGGCCGAGCAGACGCCTTCCGGGATCGTCGTCGACGACTCCGGAGACCTGCTGGGCTTCCACCTGAAGCGGATCCTCGGTGCCCCCAGGACCTGGGTGCTGACCGGCCTGCTGGTACTTCTCGCCGGGGGAATCGGCTTCGCGATCGCGCCCCTCATAGGCCTGATCGCCGTGGTGGTGGCGCTGCTCGTTTCCCTGATCGTCGTCTACGCGATGGCCTCGTCCGCGAGCACCACATCGTTCTTCGACCTCTACGCCTCGCAGCGCCAGATGTCGCACTCCGGCAAGGGGCCGCTGCCGGCTGCCACGCCTCTCCTGCAGAAGGGCGATGACCGCTACGCCGAACATGCGGTGCGGGGGCCGCTCGACCAGGGCGTCGAGGGCACCCTCGCCCTCTACACCTACGAGGAAACCTCCTACGACAGCGACGGCAACCGCCAGACCAGCTACTACCGCTACACGGTCGGGATCTGCGAGATCCCGGAATCGGCGGCGCACGTGCCAACCCTCTACGCCCACCGCAAGTTCGGGCTGAAGTCGCTGGAGAAGGTGGAGGACGCCTTCCGCAGCGTCGAGCGGGTCGAGCTGGAGAGCGAGGCGCTCGACGACCGCTATGAGATCTTCGTCGCCCCCGAGCAGGACCAGGTCTGGCTGCGGCGGCTCTTCGCCCCCACCTTCATCGTCTGGCTGACCGACTCGGCGCCGGAGAAGTTCGCCTTCGAGCTGGTGGGCGGCTTGCTCTGCTGCTACGTCAAGGGGCACCGCAAGAAGGCGGACGGTCTGGACAGGATGCGGGTCGCGACCGCCGCGGTCGCCCAGCGGCTGCGCTCAGAATCCGGCGAATAGCGTGTCGGCGTTGGCGATCACGGCGGCGACGATGATCAGCAGGACCGAGGGGACGAGCACCAGCGCGACGACCAGCTGGATCTTCGGCGCCGCCCGCGCGGCGCGCTCTTCGATCCGCCGGCGCTGGTCGACCCGCAGGGCGCTCGCCAGGCGGCGAAGCTGCTCGGCCAGAGGAGAGCCGAAGCGGCGGGAGCGCTCGATCGCCGCGCAGATTCCGGCAAGCTCGGGGCCGGGAACCCGGCGGCGAAGCGAGCCCAAAGCCTCGCCCTGCGGCATTCCGCAGGAGATCTCAGCGACGGTCACCGAGAGCTCCTCGGAGAGCGCTCCGCCGCCTGGGCCCGCCAGCTCTTCGAAACCGGCCGCGGTCGGGCGGCCGAGGGCTGCGCTGACCGCCAACCGGTCGAGCGCGTCGGGAAGGACGGCGAGGATCTCCGCCCGGCGGCGGCGGGCCCTCCGCTCGAGGATCGCGTCCGGCGCGACGAACCCGGCCAGCGGGATCCCGGCGGCGATCAGGATCGAGAGCCGCCCCGGCGCCAGCGGTGCCAGTGAGAGGGCGAGCGGGACCGAGCCCAGCGAGGCGGCCAGCTTGGCGGCGAGCAGAGCCGCCAGCGAGACCCTGCCCTCGAGACCGGCGCGGGCGATCCTTCCCGGAAGCCCGAGGCGAAGCGCGGCGGACAGCGCCCGGCGATCGAGGGCCGCAAGCCGCCCCAGCCCCATTCCGCCGCCGGCGCCCAGCAGCTCCCGCGCGGCGGCCAGCCCGAGCAGGGCCGCTGCTGCCGCCAGCGCCGACGCCGGGCTCAACCCGCGACCCTAGAGAGGCGCCGGATCGCCGCGAACCCGGCGACCTGCAGGCACGCCGCCAACCCGATCAGGGCGACGGCGGGCGCCGAGCCCGCCAGCCTGGCCGCGAAGCCGGGCTCCAGCAGCTCGGCGAAAAGTGCGGCGCCGCTGGGCATCGCCACGACCAGCAGGCCGGTGAATCGCGCCTGCGCGGTGGCGGTTCGCGCGTCATCCATCACCCGGTCGCGCTCCGTAGCGCCTTCCGCGAAGCGGCGAAGCAACCCGGCGAGATCACCCCCCGCCAGACGCTGGCTGAGCAGCGCTGCGCAGAATGCGTCCACCCGCGGCGAGGCCACCCGGGCCCTCAGCTCCCCCAGCGCCGCCGCGGTGGGCGTCCCCAGCTCCAGCTCCGCGCCAAGCCGCGACATCTCCGCGGCCACGGTGCCATCGAGCGAGTCCGGGGCGGCGGCGAGGGCCGCCCGCAGCGAGCGGCCGGCGGTGAGCGAGTCGGCGACGGCGCGGGCGACCTCGGGGAGGGCCCTCTCCACCGAGCGCCGGAAGCGGCCGCGGCTGCGGTTGATCGCCGAGGCGGCGAGAGCCGGGGCGGCGATCGCCAGCGGCAGAGCCAACGAGGGGCCCCCGGCCACCCATCCGGCGAGGATCGCCCCGGCCACGCCGAGTCCCGCCAGGCGACGGCGCTCGACCCCGGAGGGCAGGTAACCCTCCCGGCCGGCCCGGGCCAGCGGCTCCAGCGCCATCCGCATCCACTCGGCGACCGCGGGAGTCGCCAGCACCGCTTCGCGCGCGGCGAGTGCGCCGAGCCCGCCGGCGAGGACGCCGAGCAGCAGCGGCAGGGCCCCCGCGCCGCTCATCTCAGCTCGGCGATCTCGGTCACCCTGCGGGAACCATCGGCACCCCGCTCCATGTGGACGATCAGGTCGACCCCGCGCTCGAGCTGCTCGCGGATCGCTCGGTGGGGCAACCCGACGTCAGCCATCAAGGCCAGGGTCTCCAACCGCCGCAGCGCGTCGGAGGGCGAGTTCGCGTGAACGGTCGAAAGGGCGCCCTCGTGCCCGGTGTTCAGCGCGGTAAGCAGATCGAGTGCCTCGGCGCCGCGGACCTCTCCGATGACGATCCGGTCGGGGCGCATCCGCAGGGCGTTTCGAAGCAGGTCTCGGATCGACACCTCCCCCCTGCCCTCGACGCTCGCCGGCCGGCTCTCGAGCCTGACCACGTGCGGCTGCTGCATCCGCAGCTCGGCTGCATCCTCGATTGTCACGATTCGCTCGCTCGGCTCGATGAACCCCGACAGCGCCCCCAGCATCGTCGTCTTCCCTGACCCGGTACCCCCGCTGATCAAGATGCTGGCACGGCGGCTCACCGCGAGGCGGAGCCGCTCCAGCGCCGCCGCGTCCAGCGTCCCCAGCTCGAGCAGCCGCTGAGGCCCTGGCCGCTGCTTCGCGAAACGCCGGATCGAGAGCGCAGGCCCGTCGACGGCCAGCGGCGGGATGACCACGTTGACCCGGGAGCCGTCGCCGAGCCGGGCGTCGACCATCGGGCTGAGCTCGTCCACGCGGCGTCCGAGCGGCGCCAGGATGCGCTCGATCATGTTCCGCAGCTCCTCCTCCCCGCTGAAGCTGACCTCGGTCGGCTCGATCCTCCCGAGTCGCTCGGCGTAGACGGAGCCGGAGCCGTTGACCATCACCTCCTCGACCCCGGGGTCGAGGAGCAACGGCTCCAGCGGCCCGAGGCCGACGGTCTCCTGAATGATCCTTGCCCGCAGCCGGCCGCGATCCTCGGTGCCGAGAACCGCGGCCCGCTCCTCGACGATCGCCGCCACCGCATCCTCGAGCCGCTCCGCAGGCGGCCTGCCGGCGGCCGCCTGTGAACGGCGGCGCTCAACCAGCACGCCCCGCAGCGACTCCGCCAGCCGGTCGAGGTGGCGATCCCGCGCGCTCATGGGAGCTAAAGGCCTGGGAGCGTCACTCTCTCCCCACTCATCTAGTCTGCGCGAATGGCCCGGATCACCGTCGAACTGGCCGATATCACGACCCTCGAGGTGGATGCGATCGCCAATGCGGCCAACACCGAGCTCCGGCATGGCGGCGGGGTCGCCGCCGCGATCTCCGGCGCCGGAGGCCCGTCGATCCAGTCCGAGAGTGACGCCGCCGCTCCGATCGGTCTCGGGGAGGCCGTAGCGACCTCGGCCGGAGAGATGCCCTCGAACTGGGTGATCCACGCCGCGACCATGGAGTTGGGAGGGGGAACTTCGGCCGAGACGATTCGCGAGGCGACCGCCAGCACCCTGCGAGCCGCCGATCAGCTGGGCGCCTCCTCGCTGGCGCTGGTCGCCTTCGGCACCGGCGTCGGCGGCTTCCCGATCGACCGCGCCGCGCTGATCGAGGTCGAGGAGTGCGAGCGCCATATCACCGAGGGCAGCGGCCTCGAGCTGATCGTCTTCGCGGTCGCCGATCAGCGGGCCAAGCTTGCCTTCGAGGAAGCCCTCGCCGGAGGCTGAGCGGGCAGCAGGGTCACCTGGCGGGCGAAGTTCTCGGCGCCGATCAGCTCCAATGCCTGCCCGCGGCTGAGACCGAGGGTCGCCTTTCCCGGCTGCAGGGAGATCAGCGGAACGCCCTCAGCCGCGACGTAGGTGCGGCCCGGACCGGCGCCCCGCGGCTCGCTGGTCACGACGACGTCGACCCGGGCCCCCCGCGGCAGCGGTCCGCTCGCCTCGAGCGCGGCGGTTCCCGTGACCCGGATCTCCACCGCTCGCCTTCCCCCTGCGAGCCCCGGGGGCGGGGCGGGCGATCGGGGCGGGCGCAGCTCGGAGGCGAGCAGATAGGAGCCGGCCGGCAAGTCCGCGACCGGCTCGAGCCCGAGCGCCGCCGGGGGGGCGCTCAGCGCACCGGGCGGGACGAAGCGCGCCGGGACTCTTCGCAGCTCGACCGTTTCGGCGAGCGTCGCAGGGTCCAGGGGCCTTCCCTGCGCCAGGGCGGAGCGAGTGACCACGACCTGGCGGAGCGCGCCGTAGCTGTTGGCGACGCTCGACCCGTAACCGTCGACGATCGCGCCCGCCAGCGCGGCGGCGAGGACAGCGAGCGCGGCGAAGACCGCGGCCCGCCGGCGCCTGCTCATCGATCCGTCGCGGCAAGTGGCAACTCGAGCACGGCCATCGATCCGCGCTCGGAGCGCTGCAGCGCGAAGCGGCCCCCGTGCGCTGCGGCAACCCGGCGCACCACGCTGAGACCGTGTCCGCGACGGCGGCGGCCGCTCAGCCTGGCGACCACCTCAACCGGCGAATCGGCTCGCGAGGGGGGC
The DNA here is from genome assembly GCA_038222365.1 of Solirubrobacterales bacterium. Lineage (GTDB taxonomy): Bacteria > Actinomycetota > Thermoleophilia > Solirubrobacterales > 70-9 > JBBRHQ01. Next base: position 1,270 of record JBBRHQ010000117.1, on the reverse strand, counting down.
CTCGAGGCATGGCCGTTGTCGGCGACGGCGATTCGCAGCTTTTCTCCCTTGGTGATCGCGTCGACCTCGATCAGCGGCCCGCCGTGCTCGATCGCGTTGACCAGCAGGTTGTCGAGCGCCTGGGAGAGCTCGGCTCGGTTGCCCCGCAGCACCGGTACGCCCGCCCTCCAGCGCAGCTCGATCCTTCCCCCGGCCAGCGCGGCGCGGGACCGCCAGCGACCGATCGCCCCTTCGACCAGCGCCCGGCAGGGCACCGGCCCGAGGCTGCGCTCCCGATGGCGCCCGTTGAGCTCGGCATCCACCTGGGCGAGAGCGGAGAGGGCCAGCTGGACGGTCCCCGTGGGACTGGCCAGTGCCATCGCCTGCAGCGGGCGGCGCAGCTCGTGCAGTGCCTCGTTCAGCGCGTCGCGACGGCGGCCCGCCCGGAACGAGAGCCCGGCCAGCGCCAGCCCGAGGGCCGCCGAGAGCGGCCATCCCGCGGTGACGCTCTGCGAGAGCGCCCTCATCCGTCGATCAGGCGGTAGCCGACGCCCCAGCAGTTGACCACGAAGCGACCCTGCTCGGGGTCGAGCTTTCGCCGCAGCCGGCTGGCGTGCGAGTCAAGCGTCCGGGTGCGCCCCAGGGAGCGATAGCCCCAGACGTCGCGGAGCAGCTCCTCCTTGGTGAACACCCGGGTCGGGTCGGCTGCCAGCGTCCGCAGCAGCGAGAACTCCTTGTTGGAGAGCTCCACCCTGCGACCGCCGACCTGCACCCTCCGCCTGGCGGGGTCGATCTGGATCTCGCCGACCCGGCAGGGCCCGTGGCTCCCGTTGCGGCCCCGCCGCAGGATCGCGACGATCCTCGAGCGGAGCTCCGGGTAGTGGATCGGCTTGACCAGGTAGTCGTCGGCGCCGCTGTCGAAGCCGCGGACCCGGTCCTCGCCCGCCCCGCGGCCGGAGACGACGATCACCGGCAGGGAGGGGTCGAAGCGGGCGGCGACCCCGTCGGCCTCCCGGATCTCGCGCAGGACGTCGAGCCCACCGGCGTCGGGGAGGCCGAGGTCGAGGACCATCAGGTCGGGATGGTTGTAGCTGGCGAGGCGAAGGGCGTCGGATGCGCAGGGCGCCGGCAGGACCTCGAAGCGGTCGGCGGTGAGGTGGTCGCAGAGCAGCTCCAGGGTCGCCTCGTCGTCCTCGCAGACGACCACGGTGGCGATCTCCTTGCGCTCGGGAAGCATGCGCCCCTAAGGACGGGGCCGGGCGGTCTCTCCCCCGTCGAGGTGCGATGGCCA
>JBBRHQ010000116.1:0-8871 GCA_038222365.1 Solirubrobacterales bacterium | reverse complement strand
TCAGCGAGGAGATCTCGGCGAGCCTCTTCGACCGGATCGACGAGCAGACCTGGGAGCGCCTCGAGGAGGCGCTGGTCCTCGCCGACGTCGGCGCTCCAACCACTGCGCAGGTCGTCGGCGACCTGGAGCGCGAGGTCGAGTCGGGGACGGTGGGCGCCGACGGCTCGGCGATCCGGGAACGGCTGATCGAGATGCTCGCCGAGATCGCCTCGGCCGGCGAGCGCCGGATCGACCTCAGCGCCGACCCCGCCGTGCTGCTGATGGTCGGGGTCAACGGGACCGGCAAGACCACCACGATCGGCAAGATCGCCTGGCACCTGAGCAACGAGTTCGGCCTCGAGGTCGTCCTCGGCGCCGCCGACACCTACCGGGCGGCAGCGGCCGAGCAGCTGGCCGAGTGGGCCGATCGGGCCGGCGCCGACCTGGTCCGCTCGGCGGCGGGCGCCGATCCGGGTGCGGTCGCCTTCGACGCGATCGCCGCGGCCAGGGCGCGCTCGGCCGACGTGGTGATCATCGACACGGCGGGTCGCCTCCACACCCAGGCGAACCTGATGGACGAGCTGGCCAAAGTGCGGCGGGTGATCGGCAAGCAGATCCCCGAGGCGCCGCACGAGACCCTGATCACGATCGACGCCACAACCGGGCAGAACGGGCTGCGCCAGGCGAAGGTCTTCTCCGATGCCGCCGAGGTCGACGGGGTCGTCCTGACCAAGCTCGACGGGACCGCGAAGGGGGGGATCACGCTGGCGATCGCCGCTGAGCTGGGGATCCCGGTGAAGCTGATCGGCACCGGCGAGACGCTGGAGGACCTGAGGCCGTTCGACCCGCTGGACTTCTCGGCCGCTCTGCTCGGTGAATGAAAGGCCGGCGGTCGCCCTAAACCCGCGGCGAGGCCGTCGTCCTCCAGGCCGACCAGTCCCTGATCGGCGCCATCAGCTCGGCGTGGGCAAGGCGGAGGAAGGCCTCGACCACTGCGGGATCGAAGCGGGTGCCGGAGCCGGCAATGATCTCCGCCAGAGTCTCTTCGAGGGTCCACGGCTCGAACCGCGGGCGGCCGTGGGTGAGGGTGTCGAAGGCGTCGGCCACCATCGTGATCCGCCCGCCGATCGGTATCTCCTCGCCCCGCAGGCCCCGCGGGTATCCTTCGCCGTCCCAGCGCTCGTGGTGGGTGAGGGCGACCTGCTCGGCGAGCCGCAGCGAGGGCGCCTCGCTTCCACCGAGGATGTCGGCCCCGGTCACGGTGTGCTGTTGCATCGTCTCCATCTCCGATTCCGAGAGCTCGGTGGGCTGGAGGAGGACCTCCTCGCTGACGCCGAGCTTGCCGATGTCGTGCAGGGGTGCGGCCTGCCCGATCAGCTCAACGAAGCCCTCGGAGAGGCCAAGCTCGTTGGCGATCGCTGCGCTGGTCCGGCCGACCCTTACCGTGTGCTCATGGGTCCCCTTCTCGTGCAGCTCGGCCGCGACAGCGAGCCGCTGCAGGGTCTCCAGCCGCGAGCGCTCGAGCTCGCGGGTGCGCTCGCCGACAACGCCCTGGAGCATCCTCTCCCGAGTCCGGAGGCCCTCCTCGGCACGCTTCAGGGCGGTGATGTCGTAGATCACGCCCTGGGTGATCTCCTCCTCCCCCTCGGTCAGGCCGACGGCGACGTCGCGGACCCAGATCTCCTCGCCCGACTTGGTCCGCATCCGGTAGTCGGTCGCGTTGGGCTCGCCCGATCGCAGGGCGCGCCGCTCGTCTGAGATTGCCAGGGCGACGTCGTCGGGGTGCACCTGGCGGCGCCACAGGCCGGGGTCCTCGCGCCACTCCTGCGGGGTGAAGCCGAGCATCGTCGTGATGTGGGGGCTGACGTAGTGCCAGCGTGCCTTCTCCCCGGGCTCGGCCAGGTAGGCGATCACCGGCGCCTGCTCGGCGACGAAGCGGTAGCGCGACTCCTCGGCGGCGAGGCGCTCGGCCCGCCAGTCGCCCCTGCCCGAGTAGAGCTCGGCGGCGATCAGCAGCGCGGCGAGCAGGCCGAGCGTCACCGACGCCCAGGCGGCGGCTCCGAGTGCCACGGTGACGACGGCTCCCAGTGCGGTCAGCATTCCCGACCCCAGCAGCAGGCGTCTTCGTTGGTCTCGACTCATCGGCTCTGCATTTCTCCTCTACCCGTTCTCGAGGATCGTAGTAGCGGGCTAAGCTGACCCCGATGTTCGACCAGCTCTCAGATCGGCTGCAGTCGGCGCTCTCCGAGGTTCGCTCGCGGGGAAAGCTGACCGAGGAGGACGTCGATCGGGCGATGCGCGAGATTCGCTTGGCGCTGCTCGAGGCGGACGTCAACTTCAAGGTGGTGAAGGGTTTCACCGCGAAGGTCAAGGAGCGCTGCCTAGGCGCCGGCGTGCTCGGCAGCCTCGACCCCGGCCAGCAGGTGGTGAAGATAGTCAACGAGGAGCTGACCGCTCTGATGGGGGGCGCGGGGCGCGAGATCGCCTTCGCTTCGAGCGGCCCGACGGTGATCCTGATGGCCGGGCTCCAGGGCTCGGGGAAGACGACGGCGTGCGCGAAGCTGGCGCGAGAGCTGGGCGAGGGAGGGCGCAAGGTCGCCCTCGCGGCCTGCGACGTGCACCGCCCCGCCGCGGTCGAGCAGCTGGTCAAGATGGGCGGGCGCGCCGGCGCCAAAGTCTATGAGCGGGGCACCGACGCCGACCCGGTCGGAATCGCCGAGTGGGCGCTCGAGCAGACCCGCGAGGAGGACCGCGACGTGCTGATCGTCGACACCGCCGGCCGCCTCCACGTCGACGCCGAGATGATGGGCGAGCTGGCGCGGATCCGCAAGGCCGTCCGTCCCCACGACGTCCTGCTCGTGGTCGACGCGATGACCGGTCAGGACGCGGTCGGGGTCGCCGAGGCCTTCTCCGAGGCGGCCGAGTTCGACGGAGTGGTGATCACCAAGCTCGACGGTGACGCCCGCGGCGGCGCCGCCCTCTCCGTCAAAGCGGTGACGGGCAAGCCGATCATCTACGCCTCGACCGGAGAGAAGATCGAGGAGTTCGAGCGATTCCACCCCGACCGGATGGCCGGCCGCATCCTTGGCATGGGGGACGTGCTCAGCCTGATCGAGAAGGCGGAGAAGCAGGTCGACGCCGATCAGGCCGCCGACCTCCAGGAGAAGATGCGGACCGATCAGTTCACGCTCGAGGACTTCCTCGGACAGCTGAAGCAGGTTCGCAAGATGGGTCCGATCGGCAGCCTGATGGGGATGATGCCCGGGATGGGGGCGATGAAGCAGATGAAGGAAGCCGACATCGACGAGCGCGAGCTCGACCGGGTGGAGGCGATCATCCTCTCGATGACACCGCAGGAGAGGGTCAACCCCGGCCTGATCAACGGCTCCCGCCGCAAGCGGATCGCCACCGGGTCGGGCACCAAGGTCCAGCACGTCAACCAGCTGGTCAAGCAGTTCGATCAGATGCGCAAGTTGATGCGGCAGGTCGCCTCCGGCCAGATGCCCGATCCCCAGCAACTCGCCCAGCAGATGGCCGGCGCGGGCGCCAAGCCCAAGTTCAAGCGGCGCTGAGCGCTTTTTCCTCTAACCTTTCGCGGCCGATGGCAGTCCGAATCAGATTGAGACGAGTGGGTTCGAAGAAGAACCCGATCTGGCGCGTCGTGGTCGCCGACAAGCGCTCGCCGCGCGATGGCCGCACGATCGAGACGATCGGGAGGTACAACCCGCAGACCGATCCGTCGGTGATCGAGATTGACGAGGATCGCGCCCGCCACTGGCTCGAGCACGGCGCCCAGCCCTCGGAGACCGTCGCCAGCCTGCTTCGCTCCAAGGGAATCAGGGCGACGGGGACCAAGTAGGGCGACGGTGCGGGACCTGCTCGAGTTTTTGACCAGGGCGCTGGTCGAGCACCCGGAGGAGGTTGTCGTCGAGGAGCTCGAGGAGGACGGTGATCTGGTCTATGAGATCTCGGTCGCCGAGGACGACCTCGGGCGGGTGATCGGCCGGCGGGGGCGGGTGGCAAACGCGATCCGATCGGTGGCGAAAGCGGCCGCGGTGCGGATCGAGCGGCGCGTGATCGTCGACATCCTGGACTGAGGGACCGGTTCGGGGGCCTCGGATGCGGCTCGACATTTTCACTCTCTTTCCCGAGGCCTTCGAGTGGTTCGGCTCGCAGCGCCCGGTCCACAACGCGCTCCGCGAGGGCTCCGAGCTGCGGCTGCTCAGCTATCGCGAGAGTACTCCGCTTGGCGCCGGGCAGGTCGACGACTCCCCCTACGGGGGCGGCGCCGGCATGCTGCTCCGGGTGGACGTGGTCGACGCGGCGCTCGAGGCGGCCTATCCGCACGCTTCGAGGCCGAGGACGGTGCTGCTCGCCCCATCGGGGCGGCTGCTCGATGACGCCCTCGCGACGGAGCTGGCCACCGAGCCCCACCTGGCGCTGATGTGCGGGCGCTATGAGGGGTTTGACCAGCGGGTTCACGACCACCTCGCCGACGACGAGGTCTCGATCGGGCGCTACGTCCTGGCCGGCGGAGAGCTGGCGGCGATGGTCCTCGCCGACGCGGTGATCCGCAAGCTCCCGGGGTCGCTCGGGCACGGCGATAGCGCCGTCGAGGAGTCCTTCAGCGAGGCGCTCGACGGGGCCCCGGAGTACCCGCATTTCACCCGTCCCCCGAGCTACCGCGGGTGGGAGGTGCCGGAGGTGCTCCTCTCGGGCGATAACGAGCGGGTCAGGGAGTGGCGCTTCGCCCGCAGCCGGGAGCGCGCGGAGCGGCTCGCTTCGCCCGGCGGCGAGTAGACGCGAGCCGCTACCATTCCGCAACCGCGCGGGCCGGATTCCGCTTTGCGCGGTTTTTTCAGGCCGATTCGCCCCCCATCCCAATGAGCACGATCATCGACAGCATCGAGCGGCGCCAGCTGAGAGACGGCCTGCCCGGCTTCGCTCCAGGCGATCGAGTCCGCGTCCACTTCCAGGTGGTGGAGGGAAGCCGGCGGCGCACCCAGGTCTTCGAGGGGGTCGTCCTGAAGCGTCAGGGCTCGGGCGCGCGCGAGACCTTCACCGTGCGAAAGCAGTCCTTCGGGGTCGGGGTCGAGCGGACCTTTCCCCTGCACTCGCCGAAGATCGAGAAGCTCGAGGTCGCCGGCCGCGGCGCCGTGCGCAGGGCGAAGCTCTACTACCTGCGCGGCCGGGTCGGGAAGGCCGCCCGGGTGGCCGAGCGCCGCTGGGGCATCGACGAGGAGGTGATCGCCGCACCCGCCGCCGCTGAGAGCGAGGCGCTCGACTCCGAGGGGGTTGGGCAGGACGCGGTGGTGCCGGTGGAGGAGCCTGCGGAGGCGGAGGGTTCCACGGAGCCGGGGGCGGAGGAGCCGGAGACGGAAGGGCCGGGGGCGGACAAGGAGCCTGCGGCGGAGGAGGAGACGGAAACCGAGGCCGGGGGAGACGAGGAGACCGAGGGCGAGTCCGACGAGGGCTCGGGCTGAACCCCTCGATCCCGAAGCCGAAGACGAGGGCCGGCGGGTTCGTCGAGCTGGTCGTGATCGTGCTGCTGGCGCTCGGCCTGGCTCTCGGGATCCAGGCCTTCATCGTCAAGCCCTATCAGATCCCGTCGGAGTCGATGGAGCCGACCCTCGACGTCGGCCAGAGGGTCCTCGTCAACCGTTTCATCTACCACTTCACCGACCCGGCGATCGGCGACATCATCGTCTTCCACCCGCCGGCGGGCGCCGATCACGGCGTCGAGTGCGGGACACGCCACGCTCTGAACCAGGCCTGCCCGAAACCGACCAAGGCCGAGTCCGATCAGAACTTCATCAAGCGGATCGTCGCCGGACCCGGCGACACGCTGAGCGTCCGCAACGGGCATCCGGTGGTCAACGGGGTCGAGAAGCGCGAGGAGAGCTACATCCTGCCCTGCGCCGGCGGCCAGTCCTGCAACCTCTCGAAGCCGATAACCATTCCACCCGACCACTACTTCATGATGGGGGACAACCGTGGCTCGAGCGACGACAGCCGCTTCTGGGGCCCCGTCCCCAGGGACTGGATCATCGGCAAGGCGTTCGCGACCTACTGGCCGCCGGACCGGATCGGCCTCCTCTAGAAAGCGCAGAGCGGCGCGGACGCGCCGCCTCTTCGCCTTCGACCGCTCGCTCGGCAACCGCTTCATCGCCGGGGCCGACGAGGCGGGGCGCGGGTCACTTGCCGGCCCCCTGGTCGCCGCGGGGGTGCTGATCGACTACGGGCGGCTCGGCCTCTCCGATCGCCGCGCCCTCACCGGCCTGCACGACTCCAAGCAGATGACCGAGGAGCTGCGAGAGCAGCTCTACCCGCGGGTGCTGCGCGCCGCGGCACGGGTCAGCGTCGTCTTCCGATGCGTGCGGGGGATCGACTCGCGTGGCCTTCACGTCACCAACATCGAGGCACTCTCAGCGGCCCTGGTGGCGCTCGAGGCCGGCGAGGCGACCCACCTGGTCGACGGGTTCCGGCTGCCTCCCTGCCCCCTCGGTCACCGGCCGGTGACCGAGGGCGACGGCACTAGCGCGGCGATCGCCGCCGCCTCGGTGATCGCCAAGGTCAGTCGCGATCGCTACATGCGGCGCCTCGCCGCGGCGCATCCCGGCTGGGGGTTCGAGGAGAACGTCGGCTACTCGACCCCGGAGCACCGCGATGCGATCGCCGAGATCGGGATCTCGCCTCAGCACCGCCGCTCCTTTCAGTCGGTCGCCTACCGCCAGCTCGAGCGGGCGGGCTGAGCAGCTCACCAGGCGGCGCGGATGTGCTCGTAGGCGGCGAGCGATCCGTCCGCGGCGAAGGTGACGCCGACCGCGTCGAAGCGAACCTCTGTGAAGCGCCGGGGCTGGCGTTTGGCGCTGAGCCAGGCGGCGGCGAGCGCGCGCAGGCGGCGCTGCTTGCGCTGCCCGATCGCCAGCACCGGGCGCTCCGGCCCTGAAACCGAGCCTTCGTGACCAGATTTGACCTCGACGAAGACCAGGTCATCGCCTTCGAGGGCGATGATGTCGATCTCTCCGCGTGGCGTCCTCGAGTTGCGCTCGAGGATCGTCCAGCCGCCCGCCCGCAATCGCCGCGCCACCAGCTCCTCGGCGGCGCGGCCGGTTTTCAGTCTCGCTTCGGTCATCGCTGCAAGAGGCTGCACGGCTGCCTCGCGCCGGTGGCGCGTTGCCTGTGACGATTTTCTGACGGCCGGCGCGCAACGTGGCAATTCGGCCGGCCTAGCTTGGCGGCGTGCTCGCGTCCTCGAGGACATTTGCCCTGGACGGGATCGACGCCAGGCCGGTCAGGGTCGAGGCGGACGTCCACCGCGGCCTGCCCGGCTTCGCGATCGTCGGCCTGCCCGACGCCGCCGTGCGGGAGGCCCGCGAGCGGGTGCGAGCGGCAATCGAGAACTGCGGCTTCCTCTTCCCGCAGCGGCGGATCACGATCAACCTCGCCCCGGCGAGCCTGCGCAAGGCCGGGCCGGGGTTCGATCTGGCGATCGCGACCGCGCTGCTCGCCGCCTCGGGGCAAATCCCCTCCGAGGCCATCGCCGGGGTCTCGATCGCCGGGGAGCTCGCCCTCGACGGCACCGTGCGACCGGTTAGCGGCGCCCTGGCGATGGCGGAGGCGGCCGCACGGCGGGGCGACGCGGGGCTGCTGCTCCCGGCCGGCAACGGCCCCGAGGCGGCACTGGCGGGCGGCATCCGGGTGATGCCGATCGAGAGCCTCGCTCAACTCCGCGCCCTCGCTGCAGGCGAGTGGGAGCCGGCGGTCCCGGAGGCGCTGGTCTTCTCCACCGCGGCGAACGGAGACGGCCCCGACCTCGCCGATCTCAGGGGCCAGGCGCACCTGCGCTTCGTGCTCGAGGTCGCCGCGGCCGGCGCTCACAGCCTGCTGATGGTCGGGCCGCCCGGCGCGGGAAAGTCGCTGGCCGCCCGCCGGCTCCCCTCGATCTTGCCCCCGCCGAGCGCCGAGGAGGCGCTGGAGATCGCGAGGATCTCCAGCGCCTGCGGCTACCGCCGCGAGCCGCTCGGGAGGCGGCCGTTCCGCGCCCCTCACCACACCGTCTCCGCCGCCGGGCTGATCGGGGGCGGCAACCCGCCCCGGGCCGGGGAGGTGACCCTGGCCCATGGCGGAGTTCTCTTTCTCGACGAGCTCTGCGAGTTCCGCCGCGACGCGCTCGAGGCACTGCGGGCGCCGCTTGAGACGGGCTCGGTTTCGATCGGCCGCTCGGGTGCGTGGCGCCGGCTTCCCTGCCGTTTCATGCTGATCGCCGCCGCAAACCCCTGTCCCTGCGGCCGCGGCCCCGAGGATGAGCGCTGCACCTGCGGGGCGCACGACGTGCGCCGCTATCAGGGTCGCCTCAGCGGCGCCCTCGCCGACCGCATCGACGTCGTCGTCCCGCTGAGTCAGCCGGACGCGGCCGAGATCGGCGGCGGGGAAGGGGAGGGCTCGGCGGAGGTGCGCCGGCGGGTCGCCGAGGCGCGACGGCGCCAGCAGGAGCGGCTCGGCCCGGGGCGCTGCAACGCGGCGATGACTCCTTCGGAGGCGCGGGGGGCGAACCTAGCCGAGGAGGCGGCGGCGCTGCTCGCCGGGGCATATGAGTCGCAGCGGCTCAGCGGGCGCGCCCATGACCGCGTGCTCCGCCTCGCCCGGACGATCGCCGATCTCGCCGGACAGGATCGGGTCGAGGCCGAGTCGCTCGGCAGGGCCCTCGGCCTGCGGCGAAGGGAGGATGCTTGAGCGCGACCGAGCCGCGGGCCTGTCCCGGCTGCCTGCGCCGCGCCTGGCTGCTGCTCGCCCTGGCGCCGTACATCGAGCGGATGGCGAGCGCCGCCCCCGGCTCGCGGACGGCCGAGCTGCTGGCCCTCGAGGACGCCGAGCTGCTGCGCGTCGCGG
>JBBRHQ010000115.1:0-8916 GCA_038222365.1 Solirubrobacterales bacterium | reverse complement strand
ATCCTCACCGACACCATCGGCTGGGAGTGGGTCTTCTGGGTCAATGTCCCGGTGGGCCTCGGGGCGGCGGCGCTGGCTCCCGCGCTGATCGCCGAGAGCAAGGCGGCCTCGGCGACCAGGACTTTCGATCTCGCCGGGGCGGTCACGGTGACGGCGGCACTCTCGGTGCTTGTCTACGCGCTGGTCGACGCCAACAGCGCCGGCTGGGGGTCCCTGCAGACGGTCGGGCTCCTGGCGCTTTCGGTGGCGCTGCTCGGTGGCTTCGTCGCAGCCGAGCTGCGCTCCGATGCGCCGCTGGTTCCGTTCTCCTTCTTCGCGGACCGAACCCGGACCGGGGCGAACGTGGTCGGCCTCCTGGTCGGCGCATCTCTGTTCTCGATGTTCTTCTTCATCTCCCTATACATGCAGCAGGTGCTCGGCTACAGCCCGATCAAGGCTGGGCTCTCCTATCTGCCCCTGGCGATCTCGATCATCCTCTCGGCGGGTATCGCGTCCCAGCTGGTGACCAGGATCGGGTTCAAGCCGGTGCTGGCCGCGGGCCTCGCCCTGATCGCCGCCGGACTGCTCTGGTTCTCGCAGGTCTCGGTCGACGGCAGCTTTACGTCGGACATCCTCGGTCCTTCATTGCTGGCCGCGGTCGGTCTCGGGTTCGCCTTCGTCCCGGTGACGATCGCCGCGGTCTCCGGCGCCACCGATCGCGACGCCGGCCTCGCCAGCGGGCTGATCAACACCGCGCAGCAGGTCGGCGGGGCGCTCGGTCTGGCGCTGCTCTCGACCATCGCTACCACCCGCACCTCGGATGCGATGGCGGCGGCCGGAGGGGCGAAGTCGGCACTGCCGGCGGCGCTCACCGAAGGCTTCCAATCGGCCTTCCTCGGAGGGGCCGCGCTCGCGGTCCTCGGCCTGGTCGGCGTCCTGGTGCTGATCCGGGGCAGCGACAGCCGCGCCCACGTCGAGATGACCTCCTCGGAGGCGGCGAGCGCGGGGGCGGGCGCCCGGCCCTAGGAGGAGGTCGGGCGCGGGACCTCGGGCTCGCCCAGCCCGTAGGTGTCGTAGGCGCCGAAGCGCGAGAAGGTCTTGTGAGTGGGGCCGTGGAAGTCGGATGAGGCCGTCGCGGCAACCCCGAGCTCCCCGCAGAGGCCGAGCAGGTGTGCGGTCTGCTCGCGGGTGTGCGATGGGTAGAAGGTCTCGATCCCTTCGATCGCCAGGGCCCGGATCAGCTCCTCCACCTTGGCCGGCTCGGAGACGTCCCAGTAGGGATGGGCGAGGACCGCGGCACCACCGGCCTCCCCGATCAGGGCCACCGCCTCCTCAGCGCTCGGCCAGCGCCGCGGGACGAATGCCTTGGCCCCCGGGACCAGGTACTCCTCGAAGAAGGGCCCCAGGTCATCGCCCGCGCCGGCGGCGCGGGCGATGTGGGGACGGCCGACCGAGAGCGCGTCGCCGGCTTCGGCGATCGCATCCTCGATGCTCAGCTCGAAGCCCTCGCGCCGCAGGTTCTCGACGATCTCCTCCGCCCGGCTGAGCCGCTCGGCCTGGGCCCGCTCGCAGGTCGGGGCGAGCGCCTCGGTGTCCACCCAGTAGCCGCAGACGTGGAGGTCGTCGGCATAGGCGTGGACGCAGGACATCTCGACCGCGGGCACCAGCTCGATCCCCGCCCGCTCGGCAGCCGCGGCCGCCGCGGGGACTCCTGTGACGGCGTCGTGGTCGGTCAGGGCCAGGGTCGTCACCCCGGCCTCCGCCGCGGCCTCGACCACCCCGGCCGGCTTGAGCTGCCCGTCGGAGACCGTGGAGTGACTCTGCAGCTCGATCAACACGACGAAGCAGCCTAGCCGTGCTCCCTCTGGGAGGCCCGGCGCGGGAGGTCGTTTGGCGTCCCTTCCGGCCGTGACAGGACCCGCCGGCCGGGGTCCCCCAAATAGACTCCCGCGCCATGTTCGAGAAGGTGCTGATCGCCAATCGCGGTGAGATCTCGGTTCGCGTCTCCCGCACCCTGAAGGAGATGGGGATCGGCTCGGTCGCCGTCTACTCGGAGGCCGACCGCGACGCGCCCCACGTGCGCGAGGCGGATGAGGCCTTCCTGATCGGTCCGGCGGTGCCGGCCGAGAGCTATCTCTCGATCCCGACGATCGTCGAGACGGCGGAGCGGGCGGGAGCCGGGGCGATCCACCCCGGCTACGGGTTCCTCGCCGAGAACGCCGAGTTCGCGAGGGCCTGCGAGGAGGCGGGCATCATCTTCGTCGGGCCCCCCGCGGAGGCGATCGAGATGATGGGGTCGAAGACGCGGGCCCGCGAGATCATGTCGAACGCCGGGGTCCCGATCGTCCCCGGAGCCACCAGCGCTGCCGAGGACGTCGAGCAAGCGCGCGCCCAAGCCAGCGAGGCCGGCTACCCGGTCGCCTGCAAGGCGGCCGGGGGCGGGGGTGGCAAGGGCTTCCGGGTCGCCGCCACGCCCGACGATCTCGCCGAGGCCTTCGAGGGTGCGGCTCGAGAGGGCGAGAAGTTCTTCTCAGATCCCCGCGTCTACGTCGAGCGCTACCTCGAGGACCCGAGGCACGTCGAGGTCCAGGTGCTCGCCGACTCCCACGGCAACGTCATCCATCTCGGCGAGCGGGATTGCTCGGTCCAGCGGCGCCACCAGAAGGTGATCGAAGAGGCGCCCGGCCCCCGGGTCGACGAGGCGATGAGGGACCGGATCGGCAAGATCGCGACCGACGCCGCCCGCGCGGTCGGCTACCGCTCCGCCGGCACGATCGAGGGCCTGCAGGTCGGCGAGGACTACTTCTTCCTGGAGATGAACACCCGAGTTCAGGTCGAACATTGCGTCACCGAGATGGTCACGGGGGTCGACATCGTCCGCGAGCAGCTGCGAGTCGCCGCCGGAGAGGAGCTCTCGATCGAGCAGGGGGAGGTCGAGATGCGAGGGCACGCGATCGAGTGCAGGGTGAACGCCGAGGCCGCGCACAAGAACTTCGCCCCCGCACCGGGGCGGATCACCTCCTACCGGGAGCCGGCCGGCCCCGGTGTGAGGATCGACTCCGGGGTCGAGGCCGGCTCCGAGGTCTCGCCGATGTATGACCCGATGGTCGCCAAGTTGATCGTCTGGGACGTCGACCGCGAGCACTCCACCAGGCGGATGCTCCGCGCCCTGGGCGAATTCGAGATCGGCGGCCTGACGACCCTGATCCCCTTCCACCGGGCGCTGCTCGCCACCGAGCAGTGGCGAAAGGGCGAAACCTGCCGCGACCTGATCGAGGACCGCGATTGGCTGGGGAGTACGGAACCGCCGTCGACCTCGGACCCCGGCACGCCCGGACGCGAAGCGGAGGACGTGCCGGGCAATGATTCTGGCGAGGTTGCTGAGCGCAGCTACAAGGTCGAGGTGGGAGGGAAGCTGTTCGACGTCAAGGTCCTGGGTGAGGCCGCGCCGGGCGCCCGGAACTCGTCCGGGCCCCCCCGCCGCCCTCCACGTCGCGAGCGAGCCGGCGCAGCGGCGGCGTCCGCTTCCAGCGAGTCGCTCGCCTCGCCGCTGCAGGGCACGGTGCTGCGGGTCGCGGTGAAAAAGGACCAGGAGGTCGAGGAGGGAGCCCTGATATGCGTGATCGAGGCGATGAAGATGGAGAACGAGATCACCGCGCACCGCCCCGGAAAAGTGACCGAGCTGGGCGTCTCCGAGGGAGGCTCGGTATCGAGCGGCGAGGTGATCGCGGTGATCTCCTAGCCCCCGCTTCGCTTAGTTAGCGCTTATCATTGTGCTGCTACCCTGCCCGGTCTCCCATTTGGGGCAACGATCCGTGGGAGGGCCGCGCAGAAACGGCTTCGAGCTTGACGATGATCGTCAGGTCGTACGGCCGACGAGAGGAGTCAACCACCGATGAGAACCCTTGCATACCTCGACCCAGGCAGCGGCAGCATGATCCTGCAGATGCTGCTCGGCGGCGTCGCCGCTGTCGCGGTGTCGATCAAGATGTTCGGCAAGAAGGTATTCAGGACCCTCGCCTTCTGGAAGAAGGACGAGCCCGAGAAGGCCGAGCCCGTCAGGACCGCTGCGGATCCCGAGTCCAAGAAGGAAGCGAAGGAGACCGTCTAGCCCCTCTCTCGGGCCTTTGCCGGATCAGGGTATGCCGACCGAGGCCTCGGTAGAGACCGGGTCGTTCCGTGACCGCGACAGCCGGGTGGTGGTCGCCGGCGACACGGTCTTCAGGGTGCTGAGCGAACGCGGCGCCGAGGATTGGCGCGCCCTGGCGTCCTCGGAGCTGCTCGAGCGGCTCACCTCCGAAGGCTCCCTGGTGGGTACCGAGGAAGCGTCCGTCGCCGATCTCGGGACCGATGCCCCGCTGCTTCCCGATGGCGTGGCGGCCGTGCTGCGCCACGAGCGGATCCCATTCGTCTCCTATCCGTATGAGTGGACCTTCGGGATGCTCCGCGACGCAGCGCTGCTCCAGCTCGACCTCGAACTCGAGGCGCTCGATCAGGAGCTGACCTTGAAGGACGCGACGCCCTACAACGTCCAGTTCCGCGGCTCGGACCCCGTCTTCATCGACGTCGGCTCTTTCGAGCGGCTGCGGGAGGGGGAGCCGTGGGCGGGCTACCGGCAGTTCTGCATGCTCTACCTCTACCCCCTGCTGCTTCAGGCCTACAAGGAAATTCCCTTCCAGCCGTGGCTGCGCGGCTCGATCGACGGCATCACCCCGCGGGAGGCGGCCCGTTTCTTCAGCTTCCGCGATCGCTTCCGCCGGGGCGTGCTCACCCACGTTGCCCTCCACGCCCGGCTCGAGCGCCGCTACGAGGAGCGTGAGGGAGGGGAGGTGAAGAAGGATCTGAAGAAGGCGAACTTCAAGACCGCCTACGTGAAGGCCAACGTGCAGCGGATGCGCAAGCTGGTCGCCGGGCTGAGCTGGAAGGCCGGTGACACGGCCTGGACCGGGTACCGCGAGCAGAACACCTACACCGACGAGGACGCCGAGCGAAAGCAGGCCTTCGTGCGCGAGGCCGCCGCCGCCTCGCGCCCGGGGCTGGTCTGGGACATGGGTTGCAATGACGGCGCCTACTCCCGGATAGCCGCCGAGAGCGCCGGCTACGTAGTCGCCTTCGACTACGACCACGCCACGGTCGAGGCGCTCTATCGCTCGCTGCGCTCCGAGGGAGACCGGCGGATCCTGCCGCTGGTCGGGAACCTCGCCGATCCCTCCCCGGGCCTGGGTTGGCGCGGGCTGGAGCGGCGCCCGCTGGAGCAGCGCGGAAAGCCCGACCTGATTCTTGCCCTGGCGCTGATCCACCACGTCTCGATCACCGCCAACGTGCCGATCGCCGAGTTCCTCGATTGGGTCAGGAGCCTCGAAGCGGAGATGGTGATCGAGTTCCCGAAGCGCGATGACCCGATGGTCAGGCGATTGCTCTCCGGAAAGAGGACAGGGTCGAACTCCGACTACGAGCTCGAGGGCTTCGAGCGCGAGCTGGGGGAGCGCTTCCAGATCTCGAAGACCGAGGCGCTGCCCTCGGGCACCCGCGTCCTCTACCGGGTGCATCCCTGAGACCGGCATCCTGCAAGCTCCGATGAGCCCCGACAGGCTCGGGCAGTCTCTCCGCGGCCCGCGGCTGCGCGAGCTCCTGGTGGGGGGCGCCCATCTCGGGGCACTCTGGGCGTTCGCCTTCGCCTGGCCGCTGCTCGACCTGCTCGGCAAGAACCCCGATTTCTTCGTCGCCCGCAGCAACACCGCCGGCGACATCATCATCTTCGCCCTCTGCTCCATGCTGTTGCCGCCGCTGGCCCTGCTCATCCTCGAGGCCCTGGTCTCGGTGGTCAGCAGGACCGCCTACCGGGCCCTCCACCTGGCCCTGGTCGGGGCGCTGGCCGCGGTTTTCTTCATCCAGATCGAGAAGCGGATCTTCACCAGCCCCACCGCGCTGATCATCCTGGTCGCGCTCGCCTGCGGCGCCGGGGTCGCCTACGGCCTGCTGAGGACCCGGTTCGTTCCCAGCCTGCTGGACGTGCTCTCAGTCGCCCCGATCGTCTTCCTGGTGATCTTCTTCTTCTTCAGCGACACCTCGAAGCTGATCCTGCCGCAGAGTAACGCCAGCGCCCTCGGTGTCCGCGTGCCCTCGAAGACCCCCGTGGTGGAGGTGATCTTCGACGAGTTCCCGACTGCGACGCTGCTCGATAGGCGCGGCCGGATCGACGCCAAGCGCTTCCCCCACTTCGCGGAGCTGGCAAAGCAGGCGACCTGGTACCCGAAGAACACAACTGTCGCCGACTTCACCGGCCGCGCGGTGCCGGCGATCATGACCGGCAACAACCCCAGCGGCAGCACCCTGCCGATCGCCTCCGATCAGCCCAACAGCATCTTCAGCCTGCTCGGCGGCGCCTACCGCCTCCACGTCAAGGAGGTGGTCACCCAGGTGTGCTCGGCGTCGCTGTGCGGCGCCGTGCAGCGGCCCCGCCAGCTCTCCCGGCTGAAGAGCCTGGTCGACGACCTCAGGTACGTCGAGGGCCGGATCATCCTGCCGCCGTCGCTGGCCAACGAGCTGCCGAACGTCAGCACGACCTTCGGCAACTTCGGAAACAACGGCGGCGGCGCCGGCGACAAGGGAGCCGGCCGCTTCGCCCAGGACCTGTTCACTCCGCCCTCGCCGGGCGAGTTCGAGCATTTCCTCAACCGGATCCCGGGGGGCGACAGGACCCTGAGCCTGATCCACATGGAGTTGCCCCACGAGCCCTGGCGATATCTGCCCAGCGGCCAGAACTACCTCGACACCTCGGTCTCGGACCTGGGCACGGCGAGCGCAGCGCGCTGGGCGGCCGGAAACGCCGGGATTGCCTCGGCCGAAGCGCGCCACTACATCCAGACGGGCTACGCCGACGGTCTGGTCGGGTTGATGATGGCGAGGCTGAAGAAGCTGGGCATCTGGAACCGGGCGATGGTGATCGTCACCGCCGATCATGGGATCTCCTTCAGGGGGGGGACCGTCTACCGCCGGATCGCCGAGCCGGCCAACATGGGAGGTGTCGCCAACCCGCCGCTGTTCATCAAGTACCCGGGTCAGACCAAGGGAGCGACTTCGCCGATCCACTCCAGGTCGGTCGACATCGTTCCGACAATCGCCCAGCAACTCGGCATCGAGAACCTCTACAAAACCCAGGGAGTGCCGATCAGCGCGGACGGCCGCGACGGGGAGGTCGCGGTGACGAACGGCCAGGGCGAAGTGATCAGGATGCCGATCTCCCAGGTTCTGCGTCAGCGCAACGCCGTGGTCAAGCAGGGCTTCTTCCGGCTCGGCGAGGGCGCCCTCTACCACCTCGGGCCGGCGCCGGAGCTGATCGGCAGCGCCGCTCCTGCGCTCTCGATCGGGATCCGGCCCGGGACGTCGGCCACGGTCGAGAACGGAGATGCGCTCGAGCACGTCAACCCCGCCGCGCAGGAGGTCCCGGCTTTCATCGCGGGCGAGCTCAAGGGGGTGAAGCCCGGCGCGGTGATCGCGCTCAGCGTCAACGGCACGGTCGAGGCCAGCGGCCGGGCTTTCCTGTTTGACGGAGAGCTTCAGTACGGCGAGGTCGTGCCCCCCGGCTCCTTCACCCGTGGCCGCAACCAGATCGGCGTCTACGAGGTCGGACCCGGCAACAGCCTCACCCCACTCGGCGGCAACTAGAAACCCCTGGGGAGTGGTTCGGGCGGCTTGCCGGTGATGATCCGGCACTGCCTCGCGTGGCAGTCCTCCAGCCTATGCAGCTGATGCCGCAGAAAGGCCCGGACTCGACGGTAGCGAGAATCGGTGAATCTGTTCTGGAGCTCGTAGGGGTCTCTCTTCAGGTCGTAGAGCTCGCGGTCGCCGGTCTCGTACTCGACGTACTTGTAGTGGCCGAGGCGCACACCGAGATAGTTCTCGATCGGCGCCGAGATCGAGGGGCTCGCCCCCGGCCGGCGGCGCCGCTGCGGCCTTTCTCTCGGGGTGATGTCGGTCGCCTTGGCGAAGGACTCGAGCAGGATCGCGCGGCGGGTGCGGTGCTTCGTGTGGGTCCAGAACGGGACCAGGGTGCGCCCGTCGAAGGAGCGATCGGGACGAGCGTGGGCGAGCCCGACGATGGTCGGCGCTAGGTCGATGTTCGCCGCCAGCTGGTCGGTTGCCGAGTTGGCGCGGATCCCGGGCCCCCTGATCAGCAGGGGGAGGTGGATCGAGGGCTCATAGGGCAGGAACTTCGAGCGCTCGAGACGGTGCTCGCCGAAGAAGAAGCCATTGTCGGAGATGAAGAAGACGTAGGTGTGGGAGAGCTCCCCGCTGCGCCGCAGGGCGCCGATCACCCGCCCCACGCCCTCGTCCACCGAGCGCAGGGACTCGAGGTCCTTCTGGTACTCGATCCGCATCCTGCGGAAGTTCGCCGGACCCAGAAGTTCCGCGTCGTCCCGGATGAACCCGGGCTTGTCGGAGATATCCGCCTCGTTGAATCCGGGCGGCCTCGGCAGCGGGGTGTCGATCGCCGAGCCGATGTGGCGGCGCGCCGGCTCGGGGCCGATCGGCGGGCTGCTGTCCCCGTGCGGCGTGTTGTAGTCGAGCTGGAGGTAGAAGGGCCTGCCCGGGGCCGAGCGGTCGATCTGGCGCACCGCCCGTTGCGTGAGCACGTCCTCCTGGAAGTTGCAGGCGGCCGGGAGCGCCGGGAGCAAGCGGCAGCCCGGGCTGTCCTTGGCGCTGAGCTCCCCGTAGTCGGGGTTGCCGAAGGGGCCGCGGATCAGGCCGTTGTGGTTGAGCAGGTAGCCGTAGTAGAGGCGGGTCGAGTTGTCGGTGGCGTCGCTCTGCCACTCGTCCCAGCCGGGCGGGACCTTGGTCGCCGGATCGTCGGGGCCGCCCGGCCCCCCGTACTCGTTGAGGAACTTGCCGAGATGGATCGTCCGATAGCCGGAGCGTCGCAGCCAGACGGCCAGG
>JBBRHQ010000114.1:0-8959 GCA_038222365.1 Solirubrobacterales bacterium | reverse complement strand
CACCCCCCAGCCTCCTCCGGAAACCAGGATCACCCGGGCGTGTGCGGGAACGCCGAGGGCGCGGCGAGCGTCGGCGCGGGTCCTCGGCATCAGGAAGTCGGGCGAGATCGGTGGCCGCGCCCACTCGACGCTCGCCGGCCCCGCGATCCGCTGCACCTCCACGATCGATTCGGGGTGGGTGACGTAGTGCATGTCGATCCCGGGATGGGCCCAGTGGTGCAGGCCGGCCAGATCGGTGATCGCCGACTGGGCCGGGACCGGCAGCCGCCGCTTCTGGCGCAACATGCCGAGGACCGCCGTCACCCCCGGATAGGTCGAGATCACCACGTCGGGATCATGCTCGGCGATCAGCCGCAGCAGCCCGCGGGAGCCGAGCCAGTAGTTGAGCCTCGTGGCGAGCCAGCGGGTGGGCGCGAAGCGGGCGATCAGCCAGTACTGGACGTCGAAGAGCCACGGCATCCAGCGGAAGGTCACCTTGGAGCCGCCGCAGACGACCGCGTAGAGGATCCGCCCCATCGCCGCAAGGCCGTTGGCGATCTCGACCTCGCTCCCAGGAATCTCATTCTCGACCTCGGCGGCGATGATCCGCGCGGGCAGGTCGTGGCCCTCACCGATGTCCGCGGTCAGCACCAGCACCCGGGTCGGCTCCTCCGCGGCCTTCTCCGAGCCGGCCAGCATCGCGGTCGGGGCGCGGTCTCCGTTGAGCGGGACCTTCGGGGTGCCCGCCCGCTCGACCGGCGCCGAGCGCGGCGCGCGCGAGGCGCGCACCCACTCGACGTAGCGCCGCACACCCTCGCGGAACGGCGTGTCGGCGACCCAGTCGAGCTCGGCCCTGGCACGCTCGCTGGAGATCTCCTTGCCCGGAAAGTCGCCCGGCCGCGGCGGCGTGTGGACGATCTCGCAACCGCCGGCCATCTCCTGCACCGTCTCGGCGATCTCGAGGATCGTCACGGTCTCGTCGCTGGAGAGGTTGTAGGTGCGGTTCCTGGCCTCCGGCGCGAGGCCCGCGACGACACCGGCGGCGAGGTCCTCGACGTAGACGAAGCTGCGGCATTGCTGACCGTCACCGGCGATCGTCAGCGAATCTCCGTCGAGCGCCAGGTCGATGAAGCGGGCGACCACCCCGGCGGCCCTGGCCCGCGGCCCGTAGGGGATACCGAAGCGCAGCACGGTGTATTCGAGGTCGAAGAGCTCCGCGTACCCGGCGCAATAGGTCTCCCCCGCCAGCTTGGTCGCGGTGTAGAGGTGGCGCGGGGCCGGGATCGGCGTCTCCTCGTCGACCGCGTGCTGCTCCGCGTCGCTGTAGACCCAGGTGGTGCTGCCGTAGACGACCCGCCCCGCCCCGGCGCGGCCGACCGACTCGAGCACGTTGAGGGTGCCGCGGGTGTTGACCTCCTCCGCGAGCACGGGATCGCCGACCACGTGGGCGACGTCGGCGACCGCGGCGAGGTGGATCACCGCGTCGCAGTCACGCATCGCAAGGTCGAGGTTGGCCGGATCGGTGATCGACCCGGTGAAGGTCTCGACCTCCAGCGGCGAGTGCCAGGGGGAGGCGCTGAGATCGAAGATTCTCGGCGTTATCCGGCGCTCGATCAGGCAATCGACGACGTGCGATCCGATGAAGCCACCACCTCCGGTGACCAGGACCCTCATCGCGCCTCCAGGGCGGCCTCGCGCGAGGCGGGGCGATAGTAGAGGGGGACGCACCAGTGGTTCGCGGCGACCCAGTCGCTGTTCGGCAGCTCGGCCTCCGCTCCCATGATCCGATGGCAGGGTCGGTCGTAGACCCGCCCGCAAGAGCGCTCGATCTCCTCGAAGACGACGTACTTGTAGAGACCCGAGGTCATCCCCTCGGGCAGCTCCAGGCGAGCGGGATGCAGTGGGTCCAGCTGCTCGCGCGCGTACTCGTTCTTCCAGGCGACGATCTCGCCCATCCGCTCCACGCCGACCAGGCCGAGCGCGGCGCTGAACTCGCTCATCCGGAAGTTGAGGCCCTCGAGGTCGTGGTCGGGCTTGCCGTAGTTGCGGAAACCCCGGGCGAACTCGGCAAGCGCGGGATCGGCTGTGACCAGCACTCCGCCCTCGCCACTGGAGATCGTCTTGGTCGCGTACAGGGAGAAGACCCCCGCGTCGCCCCACGAACCCGGCTTTTTCCCGTTCCAGTCGGCACCGTGGGCGTGGGCGCAGTCCTCGAGCAGGAAGATTCCCCGCTCGCGGCAGTACGCGGCGATCCGATCCGCCTCGAAGGCGAGGTGGCCGCCGATGTGGACCAGGATCGCCGCCCTCGGGCGCAGCCGCTCCGCCTTGGCCTCGAAGTCGGCAAAGGAGATGCAGAGGTCCTCGCGGTTGCAGTCGACGAACTCGACCTCCGCGCCGGCGCTGATTGCGGCCAGGGGGGTCGCCATGAAGGTGTTCGAGGGGCAGAGCACGGTCTCGCCACGGACCCCGGCGAATTCGAGGGCCGCGAGGGCTCCGCCGGCCCAGCTCGACATCCCGATCGCCTCGGGGAGCCGGTTCCAATCGGCCCAGCGCTGCTCGAAGCGGGCGAGCACCTGCCCTTCGGACCACTGCTCGGAGTCGAGCACCTCGTCCCAGAGCCGGTGCAGGCGCGCCCGGTCACGATGATCGAACCCGATAGCGAAGCTCGACGCGTCGGGCCGGGTGGCATCTGCGGGCGCGGACGGGGACATTCTTCTCCAGGCTTGATTTCGGGTGCAGCGCGCTGGGTCTCCGGCCGAGACGGCGCCCGGAGGGGCGGAAATCAGCGCGCGCGAAGGCTAGCAGCGAGACCAGCGTCATCCCGCTCGCTCGGCCCTCCGCATCAGCTTTCGCGCTGGGCGGCGCTCTCCAGCACCCCGGCGACCGCCGGGGAGGCGGCCACCAGGGCCGTGCCGGCGACCGCGATCGCAATCGACGCGCCGAGCACGACGCCCCCCAGCGGAGTGTCGCCCCAGCTCTCCCCGAACAGGTAGGGCGCCAGAAGCACCGGGATCAGCACCTGGACCGTGAACATCGGCGGGGCGACGTGGGTGGCGGCGCGGCGCTGCAGGGCGCTCATCTCGCTGAGAAGCGCGACGAACTCCGAGGCGGCCAGGGTCGCGAGCCAGAGGATCGCGATCGCGATCGACCCGGCAGCAACCTCGTCGGTGACCAGCTTGCTGACGATCCCCGTCCAGGCGTAGCCGCAACCCGCGCTGATCACCACGATGAACGCCCCGGGCCCGATCCTGGAGCGCAGTAAAAGCGGCACCAGGGCGAGCAGCGCGATCGCCCCGAGCGAGATCGCCAGCGCGGTCGAGGAGGCGTGCTCGGTGCTCCGCTCGGGCGCCGCCAGAGCGACGCCGGTCAGCCCCAGGAGGATCGCCCCGACCGCCGCCAGCTCGCGCGGCCCGGGGCGCTCCCCGAGCCGGCTGGCGCCGAGATAGAGGAGCAGCAGGAGGCCCGAGGCGAGCACCGGCTGGACCACGGTCAAAGGTGCCAGGAGCAGCGCCGCCAGCTCCAGCGGCCATCCCAGCAGCCCGACGCCGGTCGCCCCGAGCCAGCGGGGGTTCTTGACCAGCCGCACCAGCAGCGAGGGGCGAAGGCCGTGTCCGGGCGAGACCTCGCGCGCCTGCAGTGCCTGCATCGCGATCGAGACGTTGTAGAGGCAGGACGAGGCGACGGCGGCAAGGATTCCGAGGACCAGCATCGCGCGAGGTTATGGGTTGGGCTCGGCGGGGGTCACGGGTGACCTGTGACCCGTGACCGTGACCTGTGACCTGTGACCCGCTACATCTCTTGGTAGAGCGGGCCGTCGCCGCCCTCGGGCAGCGTCAACCGCCCGCCCTTGGCGGTGATCGCTCCGCACTGCACGCAGTTCGAGGCGGTGACGTGGACGTCGACCACATCGGACTCGCCGGCTAGCTGCTCATCGGGGATCTCGTAGACCTGGGCCGGGCACATCGAGACCCAGGTCTGGGCGATCTCGCGCGGCACCCTGGTCTGCACCCGGATGTGGTTGGGGGCATCGTCGCGGGTCGCGTTGCCGGAGAGGAAGACCGAGTCGAGCTTGTTGAAGGTCAGCTCGTTGTCGGGCTTCGGGTAGCCCTCGGCGGCCTTGCCGATCTTCATCTCCACCTCGGCGTCGTCCTCGTTTCGCCAGTGGCCGCCGGGGAAGGCGCCCTTGGTCGCGACCATCGCGCTGCCGACGATCCCCCCGGCGATCAGCCCCTTGGAGAGCGGCTGGCGCATGTTGCGGGAGCGGTAGATGTCCTTCTCGATCGCCGAGTCGTGGACCTTCTCGTCGTAGGCCTCGAAGTTGACCGAGTCGTTCTTCAGCGCCTCGACGATCGCCTCGGCGGCGTACATCCCGGCGTGCATCGCGTAGTGGACGCCCTTCAGCTCGGCGATGTTGACCATTCCGGCGGCGTCTCCGGCGATCACCATCCCGGGGACCGAGAGCCGCTTCGGCATCGACCAGTAGCCGCCGGAAGGGATCGTCTTCGCCCCCCAGGCGACCCGCTTGCCGCCGTCGATGATCTTCTTGATGAAGGGATGGGTCTTCATCAGTTGCAGCGCGTCGTGGCAGCTGAAGGT
The DNA here is from genome assembly GCA_038222365.1 of Solirubrobacterales bacterium. Classification (GTDB taxonomy): domain Bacteria; phylum Actinomycetota; class Thermoleophilia; order Solirubrobacterales; family 70-9; genus JBBRHQ01. The sequence continues at coordinate 4,384 of JBBRHQ010000114.1, read as the reverse complement.
CGCGTCGGTGTAGTCGAGCCCGACGACCAAACCGAGGCAGACCTTGTCCTCGCCCATCGGGTAGATGAAGCTGCCGCCGGCTTCGGCGTACTTGCCGCTCCAGCGCAGCGGCCAGCCGAGCGTATGGATCACCCGGTCGAGCGGCTCGGGGACCTCCCAGACCTCTTTCACGCCCAGCTCCCAGCGCTGCGGGTCCACCCCGTGCAGGTCGAAGTAGTCGAGCGCCGCGTAGGTGAGGTGCCCGAGGGTGCCCTCGGCCAGCACCGTCGCCTTGGCCACCAGGTCGGACCCCGGCTCGAAGTTGGCCAGCTCCCCCCCGTCCTTGCCACGGCCGCGGTCCCCGGAGCGCACGCCCCTGACGATCCGGTCGGAGACCAGCAGCTTGGTCGCGGTGGTCTCTGCCAGCAGGTAGACGCCGGCCTCCTCGGCCTTCTCCCCCAGGAACCGCCCCAGCTTCGCGACGGAGGTCACGTAATTGCCGTGGTTGCGGAAGTTCGGCGGCATCGGCTTCACCGGGAATGCCGCCTTCGAGGTGAGGAAGTAGACGGCGTCCTTGGTCACCTCCTCATAGACGGGCCACTCGGAGGGGTCGAGATCGGGAAACAGCTCCCGCATCGCCGAGGGGCGCATGTTCGCCCCGGAGAGCAGGTGCGCACCGGCGACCTTGCCCTTCTCTACCACCGCAACCGGGACCTCGCCGAGCCGCTCTCTCAGCTCAGGCTCGTCCTCGAGCAACTGCATCACCTTGATCGCGCAGGCCAGCCCGGCCGGGCCGCCGCCGACGATCGCCACCCCGACCTCGATCCGGTCCTCCTCGGCGTCGGTCGGAGGGCCGATCACCTCGGCGGGGTCGAAGGGGGGCGGGAATTCGCTGGGGGCTACGGGGGGCATGGGTCACGGGTCAAGGGTCACGGGTCACGGGTCACGTCCGGTGACCGGTGACCTGCGGTTAGTTGCCTTTCTTCGCCTTGATCGCTTCCGTCAGCTTCGGCACGATCTTGTGGAGGTCCCCGACCACGCCTAGATCCGAGAACTCGAAGATCGGCGCGTTGGGGTCCTTGTTGATCGCCAGGATGTTCTCCGAGTTCTGCATCCCGACCTTGTGCTGGATCGCTCCGGAGATACCGGCGGCGAGGTAGAGCTTCGGCGCCACCGTCTTCCCCGTCTGCCCGATCTGCGCGGCGTAGGGATACCAGCCGGCATCGACCACGGCGCGGGTCGCGGCGACGGCGCCGCCCATCGAACCGGCCAGCTCCTCGCAGAGCTTGAAGCCGTCGGCCTCTCCGAGGCCGCGGCCGCCGCCAACCAGGATCTCGGCGTCCTCGATGTTGACGTCGGCGCCTCGCTGCTCGCCGCGCTGGACCATCGAGGCCTTGGTCGACCAGGGCGAGAGCTCGACGGTGACCTCGACCACCTCGGCCGCGCCCGAGCCGGTCTCCTCGAGGTCGAAGGCGTTGAGGCGCCCGATGATGATCCCGGGCTCCGAGACGTAGCCGACCTCGGCGATCTGGGAGTCCTGAAGGATCGGGCGCTCGGCGACCAGCTTGCCGTCGGCGACCTTCACCTCGGTCACCTCCATCGTCACCCCGGCGCCCAGGCGGGCGGTCAGCCCGGCGCCGATCTCGAAGCCGAGCAGGCCGCCGCCGAAGAGGGCGTAACCGTAGCCCTCGTCGCCGATCACCTTCGCCATCACGTCGATGATCGGCTGGGCCAGGCCCTCCGGGACGTCCTTCGCCCTGAACACCCTGGCGGCGCCGTAGCTCCCGAGTGAGGCGCAGGCGTCGTCGGCGACGTCGCCGACGACCACCGCGGCGGCCTCGGTGCCGAGCTCGCCGGCGAGCTTCGACGCCGCCGAGATCGCTCCGAGTGAGTTCTTGTTGAAGTTGCCCTCGTCGTCGTGCAGGGCGTAGACCAGGATGCCGGGCATCTAGATCAGCTTCCTTTCGTCGAGCCAGGTGACAATCTTCTCGACCGTCTCGTTGGTGTCTTCGTCCTCAATGATCTCTCCCGTTTCCTTCTGGGGCGGAGGGTTCAGAGCGAGGACCGCAGTCCGGGAGCCGCTCTCGCCGACCCGCTCGGCCTCGATCCCGGCATCGCCGGTGGCCTTGGTGTCGAGCGGCTTCTTCTTCGCGCCCATGATCGCCTTCAGCGACGGGTAGCGCGGCTCGTTGATCGCGTCCCCGACGCTGATCACCGCCGGCAGCTCGACCGAGACCGTGTCGTAGCCGTACTCGGCCTGACGCTCGCAGCGCAGCTTGCCGTCCTCGACGTCCATCTTGACCACCTGGGTCAGCGAGGGCATCTTCAGGTGGTCGGCGACGACGGCGCCGATCGTGTAGCACTCGCCGTCATCGGATTGCTGCCCGAGCAGGACCAGATCGGGGCTCTCGGATTCGAGGATCTTCGCCAGCGCGTAACCGGTCGCGCACACGTCGGAGCCTTCGAGGGCCCCGTCGGAGAGGTGCAGGGAGCGGTCGGCGCCGAGGGCGACGGCCTTGTGCAGGGCGCGGACCGCCGAGTCGGGGCCCATCGTCACCGCGACCACCTCGTCGACCGGGATCGCGCCGCCTTCCTTGATCTGCATCGCGGCCTCGATCGCGTGGGTGTCGAAAGGATTGAGGTTCTTCTCGCCACCCCGGTCGAGCCGCATCGTGTTCGGATCGATGCGCTTCTGGACCGCGGCGTCCGGTACCTCTTTGACCAGGACGCAGATCTTCACGTAAGGCCTCCTTGAGGGGGATTCTGAGGCACCTCGCGTCGCTCGAGGGGGAGGCGTTCGCGGGTGCGTTGCGGGCGGGGATGTTAGCGATTGCGAGGACTGGTTGACTGACCAGTCAATCGAGTCCCCCTGGCCGGCTCGGCTAGGAGGTCGCTGAATGGCGCCCGGCGGCGCCGGAGCGGATGAACTCGACGATCTCGTCGGTTCCGGCTCCCGGGGTAAAGACCTCGGCCACGCCCAGTTCCTTCAGCGCCGGGATGTCTTCGGCCGGGATGGTTCCGCCGACCGTGACCAACACGTCGTCGACGCCCTGCTCGGAGAGCAGCGAGACCACCCGGGGGACCAGGGTCATGTGGGCCCCGGAGAGGATCGAGAGGCCGACCGCGTCGGCGTCCTCCTGGATCACCGTCTCGGCGATCTGCTCGGGCGTCTGGTGAAGGCCCGTGTAGATCACCTCCATTCCCGCATCTCGCAGAGCGCGGGCGATGATCTTGGCGCCCCGATCGTGACCGTCGAGCCCCGGCTTGGCGACGACGACCCGGATCTTGCGTGCGGTGGCGGCTTCCATCGGCGCGGGAATTTAGAACACCGGCGTCTCGGTGTAGGTCCCGAAGACCTCCTGCATCGCCGCGATCATCTCGCCCTCCGTGGCGCGCACCCGCGCCGCGGCGATGATCGGCTCCATCAGGTTTCGCTGCGAGGCGCAGGCAGCCTTCAGCTCGGCGAGCGCGGCTTCCACGTCCGCGGACTCCCGGGCCGCGCGGGTGGCCGCGAGGCGCTCGGTCTGCTTGCGCTCAAGCGCCGGATTGATTCGCAGGATCGCCACCTGGTCCTCCTCGTGAAGGAAGTCGTTGACGCCTACGACGATCCGGCGGCGCTCGTTCAGCTCCTGCTGATAGGTGAAGGAGGCCTCGGCGATCTCGCGCTGCGGGAAGTTCTTGCGGATCGCCTCGACCATGCCCCCGAGCTCATCGATGCGCGAGAAGTAGTCGTAGGCCGCGGATTCGATCTCGTCGGTCAGCTTCTCGACGAAGTAGGAGCCGCCGAGCGGGTCGGCCGTATTGGTCACACCGGACTCGGAGGCGATGATCTGCTGGCTGCGCAGCGCCACCCGCACCGCCTCCTCGGTCGGCAGCGCCAGCGCCTCGTCGTAGGAGTTGGTGTGCAGCGACTGGGTTCCCCCCATGACCGCGGCCAGCGCCTCGATCGTCGTGCGGACGACGTTGTTGAGCGGCTGCTGAGCGGTGAGGCTCACCCCGGCCGTCTGGGCGTGGAAGCGAAGCCGCATCGACTCGGGCTTCTTCGCCCCGTAGCGCTCGCGCATCTCCCGCGCCCAGATCCGGCGGGCGGCCCGGTACTTGGCGATCTCCTCGAAGAAGTCGATGTGGGCGTTGAAGAAGAAGGAGAGCCTGGGGGCGAAATCGTCGACGCCGAGCCCGCGCTCGATCGCCTCCTCCACGTAGGTGAAACCGTCCTTCAACGTGAAGGCGAGCTCTTGAGCGGCGGTGGAGCCCGCCTCGCGGATGTGGTACCCGGAGATCGAGATCGGGTGCCAGCGGGGCATCCGCCGCGTGCAGAACTCGACCATGTCGGTGACCAGCCGCATCGCCGGGGCGATCGGGAAGCACCACTCCTTCTGGGCGATGTACTCCTTGAGGATGTCGG
>JBBRHQ010000113.1:0-9084 GCA_038222365.1 Solirubrobacterales bacterium | reverse complement strand
GCGCGCCGCCGTGTGCTCGCCATGCTGGCCCTCTACGCCCCAGGCGGGCCGACCACCCGGGTGCAGCTGCACCGGCTGCGTGGGGTGCGGATCGGCTCCGGCAGCTTCATCGGCACCTCGGTGATCCTCGAGACCGCCTATCCGCAGCTGATCGAGATCGGCGACCGGGTCGACCTCGGCATGCGGACGACGGTGATCGCCCACCAGCATGGGGAGCGGGCCGATGAGAGCGGGCGGACGGTGCGGATCGAGGACGACGTCTTCGTCGGCCCCGGCTGCATCATCCTCCCCCACGTGACGATCGGCCACGGAGCGGTAATCACCGCGGGGAGCGTCGTGTCCACCTCGGTTCCTCCGTTGACGATGGCGCGGGGCAACCCGGCCCAGGTGGTTGCCAGTTGCCGGGTGCCGTTGGGTCGAAGCACCCCGCTTCGGGAGTTCTACCGCGGCCTGAGGCCGGTGGGTCGGCGGTGAGCACGCTGAGGACGATCGGGGTCTTCCCTGCGAGTGCCGTGGATCGCCGGCGAGTCCTCTTCGACCGCCTCGAGGAGGCCTTCCCCGTGCGTTTCGAGGCTCGCCGCCCCGGCGAGCTGCGCGACCTCGACGCGGCGCTGGAGCTGTGCGGCTCCGAGCAGTCCAGGGCTGCAGCCGACCTCGGGATTATGGCGCTCTCGATGGTCGCGCCGGAGCCGGAGCCGGGGCCCAACACGGGGCTGCTGAGGCTCTCGCGGGCACTTGCTCTCGACTCTCGGCTTCGCGGCGCCGAGCTCCCCGATCAGCATCTCGCCGAGGGCGCGCCGTCGGCGGAGTCCATCAGCCTGCCGGCCGGACGGGAGATCGTTCTCGCCAGCTTCGGCGGGCTGCCGTTCTGGACTCGTTCGGGCAGCTTCGATCAAGCCCTGCTGGCCCCGGGGGAGATGGAGGCGGACGAGCCGCTCCGGCAGCGGCTCGAGGACGGACGCTGCGCCGCGATGCTTCCGTTGGTCCACTTCCTGCGAGAGCTCACCGAAGGCCAGCGATGGCGCCCCCCGGCACCCCGCGCCACCTTCCTGCTCGACGACCCCAACCTCCACTGGCCCTCATACGGGTTCATCAAGCTGGACCGGCTTGTCGCCCATGCCCGCGAGCGCTCCTACCACCTGGCGCTTGCGATGATTCCTCTCGACGGCTGGTTCGCCCATCCAAAGGCCGTCAGGGCCCTCTCGGAGGCGGCAGGCGCGCTCTCCCTCTGCGTCCACGGGAACGACCATGTCGGGGGCGAGCTGGGCCGACCGGTGAGCGATGGCGAGGCGATGGAGCTCGCGGCCCAGGCGCTGAGAAGGGTCGAATCGTTCGAGCAACGGTCCGGAGTCGCGGTCGACCGGGTGATGGCCCCTCCCCACGAAGCCTGCTCCGAGCAGGCCGTCCGCGCCCTGCTTCGCTGTGGTTTCGATGCGATCTCGATGACCCGGCCCTTCCCGTGGGCCTCGCGACCGCCGCGCCACTGGCTCTCAGGGCCCGACGGCTCCGACCCGCTGATCGGCTGGCGCCCCGCCGACTACATCGCCGGCGGCCTTCCGCTGCTCCTGCGCCATCCGCTGACCGGCCGCTCTCCTTCGGAGCTGAGACTGCGGGCATTCCTCGACCAACCCCTGATCCTCTACGGGCATCACGGTGACCTCGAGGGCGGCCTCGGGGTGCTCGCCGATGCGGCCGAAGACGTCAATTCGCTGCAACCGACGCGCTGGTCCTCCCTCGGTGAGATCGCCGCCGGGTGCTACGAGAGCCGCCCCGAGGGCGACGGTCTCAGGGTTCGGATGCTGGCTCGACGGGCTCGAGTCGAGATACCAGCCGGAACCGAGCGGCTGGTGATCGAGCTCCCCCCCTCCCACGACGATCCGAGCGCCGAGGAGGTCAGGATCGGTGACCTCGCCCTCCCGATCGAAGACCGGGCGACCGAGCCGATCGGGGTCACTCCCTCCTCCACCGTGGAGGTCCGCCTGCTTCACCGCGGCTGGATCGACTTCCGCGGGATTCAGACGCGCCGATCTCGCCCCCTGGCGGTGGCGCGAAGGGTCGCCGGCGAGAGCAGGGATCGTGTGCGGCCCCTGCTGGCGCGAAACCGCTAGAGCCGCACCGGCGAGGTGGCATCGCGGAGGATCCTCCGCACCTTGCCGCTGCCGTCGGCGGGAACCGTGTAGACGTTGACCCCGTCGGAGTAGACCAGGGTGTCGGCGTCGAGCCACTCGACCTGGTCGTCGATCGAGCGATGTTCGGCGACCGGATGATCGGCGCGCGTCGCCAGGTCGAGGACCTTCAGCCTCCAACGGGTCTTGGTCCCGATCCTGCTCTTGAAGGCGATCTGCTTGCCGTCGGGGGAGAGCGAGGGGCACTCGACGCCGTCGCGAAGCACGCGCACGCTGCGCTCGCGGACGCCCGCCCGACCCGGTCGGCGTGCTGTCCCACCGGGATCGCCAGCAGAATGTAGACGACGGCCGTGACCACGTAGAGCAGCGGGAAGACTGCGGGCTCGAAGTCGATGCGCCGTGCAGCCCGACGTAGACGAGAGAGTCCGAGACGGTCGCCAGGGCCAGTCCGGCCGCGGCGATGGAGGGGTTGCTACCGCTGAGCGGCCAGCTCCGCCAGGCCGGCCCTCTCCATATAGCCCTCAAGCTGCCGGCGCCAGCCCGGCAGCGGGGCCAGCCCGAGCGAGTCCGCACGGGGTCGCGCCAGCTCTCCGTTGAGCGGCCTCCGGGCCCCGTCCGGTGGGCGCTCGGTCGCGGTCGGGCGCACCTCCGCCCCGACCCCGGCAAGGTCGACGATCGCCTCAGTGAACTGGTGCCAGGAGCATCCCCCCGATGCGGTCAGATGGAGCAGGCCGCTCGCCTCCGCCTCGACCGCCTCGATCAGCGCCGCGGCCAGGTCGGTGGTGCAGGTGGGGCTGAGGCGCTGGTCCGCGACCACCGCCAGCTCGCCCTGCTCCCGTGCCCGCTCGAGCATCCGGGTGACGAAGTTGCCGCCCTTCGAGGCGCTGCCCCCGCTCCCGTAAAGACCGCCGGTGCGGACCACCAGGGCCCCCGGCGCGTAGGCGAGCGCGGCGTGCTCGCCGGCGAGCTTGGAGATCGCGTAGATGCTCTCGGGCGCCGGGGTCTCGTCCTCGCGGTAGGGAGCCTCCGACCGTCCGTCGAAGACGTAGTTGGTGCTGAGATGGATCAGGCGCACCTCGTGCTCGGCGCAGATATCCGCCAGTCGCTTCACCGCGGTCGCATTCACCGCGAACGCCTCCGCCTCCTCCCGCTCGCAGACCTCGACGTTGTGGAAGGCCGCGCAGTTGTAGAGGACCGATGGCCGGAACTCTGCGAGCTCGCGCTCCAGCGAGGCCGCGTCGGTGAGATCGAGCTGCTGGCGGGTGCGCAGGCGCAATTCGCACTCGCCATCGAGCAAGCGCTCGAGGTCGGAGGCGAGCTGGCCGCCTCCGCCGGTGATCAGCGTCCGAGCGCTCAAAGCACCGAACCGAACTGCTCGACCCGGGGTCGCACCTCGTTGAGCAGCTCCAACCAGCGGATGTTGTAGTGGCGTGGATCGGTCAGCCCGGCCGTGTCGGCAGGGTCGATCTGGGCGAGCATGTCGGCAACCGCATCCACCACCGAGCGGCTCGGTATGAAGCCGATCCTGCCGGCGAGCTTGGCGTTGGAGCACTCGTAGTTGCGGGTCAGCGACGGTGCCGGCGCCTCGCGCAGGTCCACCGGGCTGTCCAGCAGCTGCACCGATCCGGCAACCAGCATCGCCAGCTCACGGATCTGGTAGTTCGAGTGGAGGACGTTGAAGATCTCTCCTCTGACCAGATCCGCCGGTGCTTCCATCGCGGCAATCATCGCTTCGGCGCAGTCCCGCACGTCGACCAGGGGACGCCACATCCAGCCCCCGCCGTGAAGCTGGAGCTGTCCGTTGACCAGCGCGTCCTTGACGAAGGTGTTGACGACCAGGTCGAATCGCATCCGCGGGCTGTGCCCGTAGACGGTCCCGTTGCGAAGGATGGTCGGGCAGAGGCCGTGCTCCACCATCTCCAGGAGCTTCTCCTCGCCGTAGCGCTTCGAGGTCGCGTAGGCACCGACCGGGTCGACCGGCGCCTTCTCGTCGTGCATGCCCGCAGCGAGGCCGTCATAGAGAGAACACGAAGACGCGAAGATCAGCCGCTCGACCCCCCGATCGACGCAGGCCCCTCCCAGGGTCTCGGTGGCGATCGCGTTCATCTGCCAGTTGGCCTCGGGGTCGTACTCGGCGGTCGGGTCGTTGGAGAGGCCGGCGAGATGGATCACCGCGTCGACGCCGTCGAGTGCGGTGGCCGGCATCTCGCGCACATCGGCCAGGACCAGCTCGATCCGGTCGATCACCTCGGCCAGCGGCTCCTCACCCCAGTACATGCGATCGAGCACGCGGACGGCGTAGCCACGCGAGAGCAGCCTGGGGATGAGCACGGAGCCGATGTAGCCGGCCCCGCCGGTTACCAGCACCGTGCCCCCGGGCTCAGGGGGCTCGGGAAGCAATCCGTTGGAGCGGGTGACTCGGCCGGGCAGCCGCCCGTTCTGCTGGCGAGCGTTCTCGCTCATGTCTGGACCTCCATCAGGGCTTTCTCGGGTTCGGTTCGGTGTTGCCCACTAACAACGGCCCCAGGACGCCCACTCTTGCTCGCAGCCGGGCGGGAACCCGAGCCCGAGAGGCGGTGCTTGAGGCCCAGGGCCCGCTTCTCCACCCCATGCCAGGAGGCGAAGGCGAGCAGGTAGGTGACCGGGAGGGCGATCAGGGCGACCGCCAGCGGGTCGGGGGCCTTCCCCGACCACAGCCAGACGATCGTCTGCTGCACCGGGAAGGCGAGCAGGTAGATCCCGTAGGAGAGGTCGCCCGGCCTGGTCAGCCTTCGCAGGCCACCCCAGGAGCGGAAGGCGCCGACCAGCACCAGGTAGGGGATCGAGATCAGCAGCACAGGGCGCTCCGCCGGAGTCCCGAGCGAGAGGAGGAGCGCAGCGAGGGCAAGCAGGGCGAGGTCGAAGCGCAGCGGGATCCGGGAGCGGTAGCGGTAGAGGAGAGCGGCGGTGAAGAACAGCGCGACGAAATGGGCGCTGAGGCCGTCAGCGCCGCGCAGGTGGTCGAGAGGCGATCCGATCAGGGTCAGGTCGGTCACCCCGGTGGGCGCCACCGCGAGCAGGAAGAACCCGGCGGCGGCCAATGCCAGCGACCCGGTCATCATTCCCGCGAGGCCGATCAGCGCAAGAATCGCGTAGGCCTCGGTCTCGATCGGCAGGGTCCACAGGGAGCGGTTGACGGACGGGTCGGGGTTGGAGGTGAAGACGCCGGGAAGCTGGAGGGCGATGTGGTGCGCCACCCCGCCGGTGCCAACCGCGAGAACGTTGTCGGTGACGTATTCGGGCGTTGCGGCGGAGCTGACGTAGTCTGGGGTGGTTCTGTCCGTGGTCAGCGGCCCGAGCAGCAGGGCGGATGCCAGCACCGTGACGATCAGCGCCGGCATGATCCGCAATCCCCGCCGTACGAAGAAGTTGCGAAGGCCGGGGCGACGCGACCAGCTCATCGCGATCAGGAAGCCGCTGATCACGAAGAAGACCTCGACCCCGAGCGTGCCCAGGGGCCAGTGCCCGACCAGGGGCTCTGCGTTGCCGGTGACCACGAAGGAGTGGGAGACGAGAACGGCGGTCGCCGCCCCGAGCCTGAGTACGTCGAAGTTGTTCTCGCGCCCCTCCGAATGTGCTTCCAGAGTCGAAGCGCTCATCTGGATAAGGGAACGCCGGGGGGCCCGCGCAACTTCCGGGATCTGGCGAAAGTCACGGCCCGCCCCGGACGTTAAATCCGCTCATGGAACGAGTGCAAAGCCGAATCGATGGACCGGTGCTGGTCCGCCCGAAGGTACACGGCGATCATCGCGGGTTCTTCCACGAGACCTACCGCCGAAATGTCTTCGCGGAGCTCGGGATCGGCGAGGAGTTCGTCCAGGACAACCACTCCCGCTCCGGCCACGGGATCGTCAGGGGGATGCACTTCCAGGTCGGCGAGGGGATGGCGAAGCTCGTCCGCTGCGCGCGGGGAGCGATCCTCGACGTGGTCGTCGACCTGAGGCGCGGATCCCCGACCTTCGGCGAGTGGGAGGGCTTCACCCTCGACGACGAGAGCCTGCAGATGCTCTACGTGCCGATCGGCTTCGCTCATGGCTTCTGCGTGACCAGCGAGATCGCCGACGTGATGTACAAGTGCTCGGGCTACTACGACGAGTCGATCGAGCGGGGAATCGCCTACAACGACCCCGAGCTCGGGGTCGAGTGGCCGGCGGGGATCGAGCTGATCCCTTCCGAGCGAGATGCCGGCGCGCCCCGCCTCAGCGAGATCGCCGCCGAGCTGCCCTTCACCTACTGAGCGGCGATCAGACCGCGAGGCGCCGAAGGGGCCAACGAGGGCTCGCCCGGGAGCGCCAGACGCTCGATGACCTCGGCCGCGACCTGCTCGGCGAACCCGATCACCGAGTCGCCGTTCAGCAGGTGCGGGTAGATCTGTGCGTTGGAGGCAAGGGCAAGGCCCTCGACCCCGGGCCAAACCGGCGCGATACGGCTCCAGGGCTCGTTGTGGAGCTCGTGGACGGGCTCCACCAACTTCGCCCGCTGCACCGTCCAGTCGACGACCTCCTCGCGGCTGAAGCCCGGGGAGAGCCGCGCCAGGTAGTCGGTGAACCGGCGGTAGATCGTCGCGTCGTCCTCGCGTTGCTCGGGAGCGCTCGGGTCGCAGTACTTGGGCAGGTAGACGAGCCTCAGACCGTCGGTGTGCTCGGTCCCCAGCGCGTGCGAGGTCTCGATCGCGCTGGTGATCGGCGTCTCCTCGGTGATGTTGACCGCGTAGTAGGGCAGCAGCGAACGGCGGACCTTGATGATCACGCAGACCACGCCGAGCCAGCGCTTCGGATAGTGGACGAGCAGGCCTCCGAAGCGCTCGGGCAGCAGGTGGCGGAGCGCCGGCGGCTGCAGGGTGGGAATGGTCAGATCGAAGCTGAGCGACTCGCCGTCCAGCCGGACCCCGGCGACCGATCCGTCATCGGCGATCTCGAGGCCACGCACCGGAGCATCGGTCAGGGCCTCGACGCCGAGGTCCTCCGCCCGCTCGACCATCGCGTCGATCAGCCGCTGGTGCCCGCCGCGGATGTGGCCCATCTCCTCGCCCCCCCCGGCCTTGCTGCTGCGGGCTCCGGACATCCTCCTGGTCCTGGCCCAGAGGTAGGTCGCGGGCAGCTCGGACCAATCGCCGTCGAAGCGCGAGTTGAGAAGCGGTCGCCAGATCCGCTCCAGGACCTTCTGCCCGCAATGACGGCGCAGCCAGGTTTCCAGCGGGAGCCCCTCCAGCGCCTCGTAGCTGCTGCGCAGCTGGCACTGGGCGACGAACGAGCCGAGCCGCATCCGCCCCGACGGGCTCAGCGGCTTGAAGGCGAGCAGGTCTTTGAGGCCGTTGAAGTCGTGCATCTCGCCGTCGGCGAAGAACCCGGCGCCGACCGGCCGGAAACGCACGTCCCCGGAGAGGCCGAGCTCATCGGTCATCGCCAGCATGCGCGAGTCGGCTGGGGTGATCACGTGGTAGAAGCGATCCACCGTGTGACCCCCGAAGTCGATAGTGCCGGCCAGCCCGCCGAGCTCGGGCCCTCGCTCCAGCACCGTGACCTTCGCCCCCGCCTGAGCCAGGCGCAGAGCCAGCGAGGTGCCGAGGATCCCACCCCCGATGATCCCGATTCGCGGCGCTGCCACGCTCATCCGGCCGTGATCAGAGGGCGCTCGGCGGCATTCGAGCTCTCGGCCGGCTCGCGTCTCGCCGCCGTCGGGGCCGCGGTCGCCTCGGCGAGGGGGGAGACCGGCGGCGGTTGGATCCGCCCGACCAGGTGTGCGGCCATCACCCTGAAATAGGCGAGCACGGTCGGCTTCAGCTGCATCTTCGACTCTCCCATGCGGGTGGTCCAGTCGTTGACCGTCGGGACCTCGGCGATCCTGGCGCCGGCGTTGTAGAGCTTCAGCAAGAGCTCCACGTTGGCGGCGAAGCCGGGTTCGCGGACCAGCAGATAGCCGTAGGTGTCGGCGGCGCGCCTCAGCGTGCCGGCGCGGTAGACGCGATAGAGCGAGGAGAGGGTGTGCATCTCGCGCAGTCCGCCGAGCACCCGGAAGGTGTTGGAGACGGCCTTGCTGGCGGCGAGTCGCCAGCCGGCAACTCCGACGATCTTTCCCCCAGGGGCGTAGACCGAGGCGAGCACCACATCGGCGCCCTGTTCGAACAGCTCGAGCATTCGCGGCAGGTCGCTGAGATCGGAGGTCGTGTCGGCCTCCAGGGTGACGATCGCGTCGTCATCGGAGGATTCCCCGAGGGCAGCCCGGATCCCGGTGTTGATCGCGGTTCCAAGCCCGCGGTTGACGGTGTGGGTGACGATCGCGAGGTGCATGTCCCTGGAGTGCTCCCGGATCACCGCGGCGGTTCCGTCGGTCGAGCCGTCGTCGACGACGATCACCCTGGCTCCGTAGGCGCGGGCCACCGGGGCCAGGTCGGCAAGCAGCCGGGGAATGTTCTCCACCTCGTTGTAGGCCGGGATCACGAAGCGGATCACGCCAGCACCTCCAACGGGCGGGGAGCCGGGATGTCGAGCAGCTCGACCGGGCGGCGGACGGCGGCCGACTCGCGCACAGCGAGCGCGGCGGCCAGCGCCTTGACGCCGTCGTGTGCGGAAATCGGCTCCGGAGTGTCATCGATCACGCAGCGGCAAAAGGCCTCCAGCTCGGCGCGCAGCGGCTCCGCCTTGGCGAGCGAGAAGCGGACGGCGGCGCCCTCCCCGTCCCCCCGCAGGACCGAGAGCCCGTCCCAGGCGAGCGGCGCCGTCGGCGACTCGACGAACCAGACGTCCTGGGTTATGTAGCTCGCCCGCAGCAGGCCGTTCTCCCCGATCAGCGCCACCTCGCGCTTCTTCTCGGGGGTCAGCCAGTTGACGTCGAGCAGGCCGAGGGTCTCTGCGCCGGCACCGCTGAAGCGGGCGAGACAGGTGAGAAGGTCCTCCTGGGTGCTGTGCACGAAGCGGCC
>JBBRHQ010000112.1:0-9087 GCA_038222365.1 Solirubrobacterales bacterium | reverse complement strand
GCTCGAGATAGGTGAGCTGAAAGGAGCCGGCCCCGCCGCCCAGCAGGGGTCGGTCGGCCGCCTCGTTGAGCCCGACTCTCCAGAAGTCGTGGCGGTTGGAACCGACGTTGGTGCCGTAGCGGATTCCCTGGCGGCGCAGGTCGGGGTATCCGACCTTGCCGAACTCCTTGACCCGCTGATCGACGAAGCCGATCGGACCGCCGTGCTTGGCGATGAAGGCGGCTCCTCCGGCGAGCACGGCGAGCACCGCCAGGGTTCCCGCCACCCAGGAGATCACCCGCACCCGGGTGGGCCCGATGCGCAGTCTCGGGTAGACGACGCCGAGCGCCAGCGCCGCCAGCAGCAGCGACGCCCCGGTGCTCAGCGCCACCGCCCGCGCCGCGTCGTGGAGGAGCGGAACCACGCCGGGGTTGGCGGCCCCGTGGCGGTAGACGTCGAGCAGGGCCGGGAGCGCGGGGAGCGCGGGGAGCGCCGCCAGGCCGACCAGAACCGCGGTCCGCAGCCGGTGCGGCGAGAGGATCAGGATGGCGAGCAGGGCGAGGGCCGCGGCCGGCAGCGAGCCGCGACTCTGGGCGAGGACGGCCAGCTCGAGCAGAAGCGTCGCGGCGGCGATCATCGGCGCCCGCACCCACCAGCGCCAGTCGTTGTGCGTCGCGAGGCCGATCAGCGGCCAGAGGCAGGTGAGGAAGAAGGCGGCGTTGGCATTGCGGTAGCCGATCGGGAACCGCAGGGTCGCGTCGGAGTGCAGGTACCAGTTGAAGTCCGAGCCGGTCCCGATCGCGATCAGCGTCGCGACTCCGACCAGCGCCCCGGCGACCGCGACCGGCGCCAGCGCGCCGATCCTCCGCTCCCCGAGCAGGCGAGCCGTCCAGAGGCCGATGGCGAAGACAACCGCGTAGGCGAAGACCCGCTCGGCGTCGGCGAGGGCGGCGGGGGGGGTCGGGGTCCAGAGGATCGAGATCAGCGTCCAGGCGGCCAGCCCGGCGATCCCCCCCAGGCCCAGTCTCGCGTAGAGGTCGAAGCGCCCCGGCAGCGGCACCAGCAGCAGCGCGATGCCGATCAGCAGAAAGAGGGCGATCGCTCCGGGGTAGAAGACCGGGCCGAAGTAGGCGCCCTGCTTCCAGCCCCACCAGCCAAAAAGGGCGAGGGCGCCTAGCAGCAGCGGGATCGCAACCCGGGCCTCGACCGCGCCGCCTGGCTGGGACGGCTCCACCTCAGGGCGCGGCTCCGGCATTGCGCCCAAAGCTAACGCAAGGCCGCGACGGCGCCGATGTAAGAATCGCGATGGCGCAGGAGCACGGATCGGTGCCCCGAAGCAAGCCCTGATGAACAACCTGATCGAAAATGACGCAGCGGACTGGCTCCAGCCCGCCGAGGAGCAGAGCGGGCTGCAGAGTTATGTGGAGACGATCCGCGAGCGGCTCTGGCTGATCATCCTGACCACGGTGATCACCACGGCGATCGCCGTTATCTACGTGCTCACCGCGACCAAGATGTACGAGGCCCAGTCCACCCTGCTGATCACCCCGGTCTCGAGCGCCGATCCCACCCTCGCCACCCTGGGGCTGATCACCGACTCCAGCGATCCCACCCGGCCGGTGGAGACCGCCTCGAAGTTCGTCACCAACATCGACGTCGCCGAGCGCGTGCGCCGCGCGAACGGCAGCGACGAGACGGCCCAGTCCCTGCTTTCCAAGGTGAGCGCCGAGCCGATCGCCCAGAGCAACGTCGTCGCCGTCACCGCCACCGCCGACTCCCCCGAGCTCGCCGAGCAGCTCGCCGACGCCTTCGCCAAGCAGGCGGTCAATGACCGCACCCAGCGCCTGCACGAGCGGGTCGCCGCGACCGCACCGCTGCTGCGCCAGCAGATCTCCCGAGATCCGACCCAGGCCTCCGGAACCGGATCCCTGGGTGCCGAGCTGGCGCTGCTCCAGACGCTCGGCAACGGGCCCGACCCGACGATCGCCGTCGACTCGCTCGCCGACCTTCCCGGCGCCCAGGTCTCGCCGAGGCCCGCCCTGAGCATCGCCGGCGGCATCTTCGCCGGGCTGATCCTCGGGATCGGCGCCGCATTCGCCGCGCAGGCCCTCGACCCGCGCCTGCGCCGCGAGCAGCAGCTGCGCCGCCGCTACCGGCTGCCGATCCTGACCCGGGTCCCCCGTGACTCCGGCGGCCGCTCGGCGGCGAAGCCGCTCGGGCCGAGGACGGTCGCCCCGGCCACCGCGGAGGCATACCGGACCCTGCGGGCGACCCTGGCGCGCAACGCCCCCGGCGCCACCACCGGCCGGGTCATCCTGGTCACCGGCTCCTCGGTCTCGGAGGGGAAGACGACGACCGCCGTCAACCTCGCCGCCTCGCTTGCCCTGGCGGGCCAGCGGGTGATCCTGATCGAGTCCGATCTGCGCCGCCCCTCGCTGGGGCAGGCTCTTGGGGTGACGCCGGAGAAGGGCGGAGTGGTCAGCACGCTGATCGAGAACACCGATCTCTCCGACGCCCTGGTCACCTCACCGAACTACGGGCCGAACCTTCAGATGCTCCTCGCCGACTACGAGGGCGGTTGGATCGCCGAGCTGTTCTCGATCCCCGCGGCCGAGCAGATGATCGAGGAAGCCAAGGCCCTGGCCGACTACGTGGTGATCGACTCGGCGCCGCTGACCGAGGTGGTTGACGCCCTGCCGCTGGCGCGCCATGCCGACGACGTCGTCGTCGTCGTCCGGCTCGGCCAGACCCGGATCGACCGGGTGCTTCAGCTCGCCGAGCTGCTGGCCGAGAACGGGATCAAGCCGGTCGGCTTCGCGATCGTCGGCGCCCCGCGGGCCGGGGGGCAGGACTACCACTACTACGCGGGCGTCTCGGGGCCCGAGGCGGGCGGGCCCGACCAGCGCCAGCCGCGCAAGCTCTTCGGCGTCCGCTGAGGCAGGCGGTTGGCCGCCCGAATCGATCCGGCCCGCTGGTACTGGGCGCTGGGGGTGGCGGCGCTCGCCTGCCTGGTCGGACTGCTCGCCGGTCGCGATCCGACCCTGGCGATCGCGGTCTCGATCGGGCTCGGCTTCCTGCTGCTGACCGTCGCCGACCTGCTGGTCGGCCTGACGATCTTCACCGCGGCGAGCTTCCTCGAGTTGGCCTCGGTCGCCTCCGGGGTCGGTGTCGCCAAGGTCCTGGGGCTCGCCCTGGCGATCTCCTGGATCGCGACGATCGCCGCCGGGAAGGGCCAGGGTCGCTTCGTCTGGCGCTCCAGCCCGGGACTCAGCTCGCTGGTCGTCGGCCTGCTCGCCTGGGGAATGCTCAGCCTGCTCTGGGCCGAGTCGACCTCGCTTGCGATCGCCCAGATGTTCCGCTACGCGCTGGTCGCACTGTTGGTTCCGATCGTCTTCACCGCGGTCCGCAACGGCTCGGCGCTGAAGGCCGTCACCGGCGCCTTCGTCGCCGGCGCCACCATCGCCGCGACCTACGGCCTCTTCGCCCCGCCCAGTGCCTCCGGCGTGCAGGGATCGGTCGACGCGACCGAGCAGCTGAACCGGATCGCCGGCACTGTCGGTGACCCAAACGTCTTCGCCTCGGTGCTCCTGGTCGGGGCGATACTCGCGGTCGCACTCGCATTCACCCAACGCGGCTCGCCGGCGATCCAGACCGTCCTCATCGGGTGCGCGGTGATCTGCATCGCCGGGGTCGTCCTGACCTTCTCCCGCGGGGGGCTCCTCTCGCTCGGCGTCGCCATCCTCGCCGCCCCTATCGTCGCCCGCCACAAGGGCGCCACGCTGGCTGCCGGCGGCCTGGTGCTGGTCTGCATCGTCGCCTACATCGGCGTCCTGGCGCCCTCCGATGCTCGCGACCGGATCATCGCCAACGACGGCGGCAGCGGCCGCACCGACATCTGGAAGATCGGCTGGAGGATGGTCGAGGACAAGCCGGTCAGCGGGATCGGGGTCGGCAACTTCCAGACTTCATCGATCCACTACCAGATCGAGCCCGGCGCGGCGACGGTGAGGACCGACCTCGCCGACAATCCCAGCGTTGCCCACAATTCCTACCTGGAGATCTGGGCGGAGCTCGGGGTGGTCGGGCTGGCTCTGTTCCTGGGCATCGTGATCGCCGCGCTCGCCGCGGCGATCAGGGCGAATCGCCGGTTCCTCCGCGATGGCCGTGAGGACCTGGCGATCCTCGCCGGCGGGGTGACTGTCTCGCTGATCTCCGTCCTCGCCTCTGACTTCTTCATCTCCGAGCAGGCGGCCAAGCACCTCTGGCTCCTGATCGCCCTCTGTCCGGCGCTCTGGGCGATCGCCAGACGCGGGACCGGGGCGATGCCGGGAACGGCGATGGAGAGCTGAGCCGGCCGAACTCAGCGGCGACGTCGGTCCAGCAGCTCGAGGTAGAGCGCTTCGATCCTCTCCGCCCACGCCCCCAGGCTCCAGCGCTCCCGCCTCAGGCGCCGTCCCCTCTCCCCCATTTGCCGGCGCTGATCGGGATCGCCGATCAGCTTCCCCAGGGCCGCTGCCAGCGCCCCGGGGTCGCGGGGCGCCACCAGGGTCCCCGATTCGCCGTCATCGATCAGCTCCGGCAGGCCGCCGACGTCCGAAGCGACCACCGGCAGGCCCGCCTCCATGTACTCCATCACCGAGAGCGGCCCTCCCTCGAAGTCCGAGCAGCAGACGGCGACGTCGAGCGCCGCGAGCAGGTCGGGCACGTCCGAGCGCGCTCCCAGAAGCCGCACCCGGCCGCTCAGTCCGCGAGCCGCGATCAGGCTCTCGAGCTGCGCCCGTTCCGTGCCCTCACCGGCGATCAGCACCACCGGCGAGAGGCCCTCGTCCCTGAGCAGAGCCGCCGCCTCGATCAGCACCTCGTAGGCCTTCTCGCGCCTCAGATGTCCGACGCTGCCGATTACCGGGTCGCCGGGCTCGAGGCCGAGCTCGCGGCGGATCGTGACGCCGTCGCCTGGCTGAAAGCCGGCGATCCCGTTCGAGATCAGGGTGATCCGGGCCGGGTCGATCCGCTCGACCTCGATCATCCGGCGCCGGCCCTCTTCCGAGACGGCGATGAAGGCATCCGAGTAGCGGGCGATCAGGTCACGATCGAGGAAGGGGCGGATCCGGTTCCCGCCGTAGGCCCACATGTGCTCGTGGGCGACCACCACGGGCACCCGGGACGCCCGCCCGAGAATCACCGCCCAGAGGTTGGAGCCGAAGAGGTGCCCGTGGAGGACGTCTGTCCGCTCTCGCCGCAGGGCTCGGATCAGCGGCCACCACGCCCAGATCGCTCCGCGGGAGCTCCGCCTCAGCTTGATCACCCGCACCCCCGCCTCCTCGAGGCGGCCGAGGATCGAGGCCGCCGGCTCGGCGCGCTCGAGGCCGTCCTCCCATCTGGTGATGCAGAGGGTGCGGTCGAAGCGGACGGGGTCGAGCCCGATCGCGTTCTCGACCGCAAGCCTCTCGCCACCGCCGGGCCGGGCGATCGAGTCAATCATCACCACCACCCGGAGCTGACCTTGCGCGGCGCCTGCTGTCGCGAATTCGCTCACCCGGTCGTCCGGCCCCGACTGGACACTGCCTCCAGCCGTTGCGGGAAGGACTTCGACATGACTCCCGAACCGTATAGCGATGCCGGCTGAGGGCACCCCGGAGGACCGCGAGCGCTCCCCGAAGGGTCTCGCCGGGACCGTGGTCAAGGGAGCCAGCATGGCCGCGGGAGGATACGCGGCCGCCCAGGGCCTGAATCTGCTCTTCTACCTGGTGCTGGCGCGCCTGCTGACCCCGGATGACTTCGGGGTCTTCGCCGCGGCGACGGTGGTTCTCGGTTTCATGACGCTGGTCACCGAGTCGGGCATGACCTCCGCTCTGATCCAGAGGGAAGCGGGCCGGATGCAGGAAGCGCTCAGCACCGCCGCGGTCTGGGCACTTCTCGGAGGCACCGCGCTCAGCCTCGCGGCGCTCGCAGTCGCGCCGCTGATCGGGTTCTTCTTCGACAGCTCCGAGATCGGTCGGATCGCCGCCGCGATGTCCGGCGTCGTGCTGCTCCGGACCCTGACCACTACCCCCTCCGCGATCCTTCAGCGGGAGTTCTCCTTCATGCGGAGAATGGTGGTCGAGCCGGCTCAGGTGGTCGCCTTCGGAGCCGTCGCCGTCGTCGCCGCCGCCAACGACCTCGGGCCCTGGGCCCTGGTCGCGGGCCAGTACGCCGGGGCGCTGATCGACGTCGTCCTCTGCTGGGCCTTCGTCAGCTTCAGGCCTCGTCTGCGGCAGGCCTCATGGGCGATGTGGAGGGAGCTGGCCTCCTACGGGCGCCACATCCTCGTCGCCACCATGCTGCTGCGCTCCGGGGAGACCGCGGACACGGTGATCGTCGGCAAAGCCCTCGGCGAAGGGGCCCTGGGGCAGTTCCGCTACGCCGTGCGGCTGGCGATGACGCCCTTTCAGCTGCTGCTCGCCGCCGCTGCCTACGTGCTGTTTCCCGCCTTCTCCCGGATCAGCGCCGAGCGGGGGCGGTTCAACGCCGCCTTCCTGCGCTCCCTGCGCTGGATGTGCGTCCTCGGATTCCCCTCCGGGCTGATCCTCGTCCCGCTCGGCCTGCCGCTTGCGGTGCTGCTGTTCGGCGACGTCTGGCGCCAGGCCGGCTACGCCGCCATGGGCATGGGCCTCTACACGGGCGCCAGCTCGCTCAGCTCGCTCGCCTCGGAGGCGCTGAAAGCCGACGGCCGACCCGACCGGCTCACCCGCATGCACGCGGCGACGGCGCTTCTGACCGTCGCCGCGATGCTGGCTCTCCTGCCGCTGGGGCTCTCGGCGGTTGCCGTGGGTCTCTCGATCGGAGCCACCGCCGGGGCCGCTCTTGGGCTCTACTACACCGTCAGAATCGTCGGAGTGGCCGCCCGGGACATCTTCCGAGAGATATGGCCGCCGCTTCTCGCCGCTTTGCTGATGGCCGCCGCGATGGTGCCGGTCGAGTTCCTGCTGGTGAAGGCGGCTGAGAAGGGCACACTCGTCGGGCTGCTCCTGCTCACCGCCGAGGGAGCCCTGGCGGTAGCGATCTATGTCGGTCTGCTCGCCCTGCTGGCGCCGGCGACGGCCCGCGAGCTGCTGCGGGGGGCCCGCACCGCCCGCGGCTCGCTGCTCGCCGCGCTGCGGGGCTCTCCCGACGAGGACGCGCTCGACGAGGCCGAGGCGCCGCTGCCGGGGAGCACCGGCGCGTGAGCGATCCGGCCTTCAGCGTCGTCGTACCCGCCTTTGACGCGGAGACGACGATTGCCAGAACGATCCGCTCCGTCCTCGATCAGACGGATCACGACCTCGAGCTGATCGTGGTCGACGACGGTTCGACCGACTCCACTCCGGAGATCGTCGAGCGGGCCGCGGCCGGCGACCCGCGCCTGCGATTGGTCGGCCAGGCCAACCAGGGCACCGCGGCCGCGAGGAATGCCGGGATCGGGCTCGCCCGCGGGCGCTTCATCAGCCTCCTGGACAACGACGACCTCTGGCTGCCGGGCTTCATCGCAGCCGTAGGGGCGGGGTTCGCGTCCGCTCCCAAGGCCGGGATCGCCTACAGCGACGTCTGGATCCTCGACGACGCCTCGAAGCGGATCAGGCGCGATCGCGGGTTGGACGGTTACGGCTATCCGCCCGAGCGGATGGACTCCGAGAGGCTGCTGCTCGAGCTGCTGAGGGTCAACTTCATCACCGCGGCGACCGCGACAATGCGCCGCGAGGTGATCGAGGAGGTCGGGGTCTTCGATCCCGGGATCAAGGGATCCGACGACTACGACCTATGGCTGCGGATCGCCGTCGCCGGATACGGCGCGATCCGGCCGCCCGGGTGCCTCGCCGTCCTCCGCGACCGGCCCGGCTCGCAATCCAAGGACCGACTGATGATGGCTCGCGGCCTCCGCGACGTGCTGCTTCGCTTGGCGGACGAGGTCGAGCTCTCCGACGCCGCTCGCGCCGTGATCGGGCAGCGGATCCGCGACCTGGATCTCGCGGTCCGTGGCTTCGCCGGAGAGCGGGACCCGCGGGCCGCCGGATTCCGCCTCAGACACCGGCTGGCGCTGGCGAAGACGCGAATTACCATGCCGCTCAAACTGCGGCGACACCCGCCACAAGAGGTGGTCGACGCCCTCGGCAGCCTGGAGGCGCTGTGAGCTCCGGGGGGCGCGACCCGCTTCGGGTCGTCTATCTCGTGTCTCGATTCCCCAACGTCTCGGAGACCTTCGTCCTGCGGGAGCTGAACGAAGTGGCAGACACAGCCGGGATCGAGGTCGAGCTCGCCTCGCTCTTCCCCCCGACGACCCCATTCATCCACCCCGCAGCCCGAGCCTGGGTCCCGCGACTGCGTCGCCCCGGCCTGGTGGAATCTGCGGCAGCGGTGCTCTGGTGGGCGCTGCGCAGGCCCCTGCGCCTGTTCGGCTCGGCCCTCGCGGTCTGCCGTGGCTATGCCTCGAGGCCGAAGTTGTTGCCACGGGCGCTCGCGACGCTGCCGGTGGCGACCGCCCACGCCCGCTGGATCCACCTCAACCGGCCGGACCACGTCCACGCTCACTTCGCCAGCTACCCGGCGCTCGCCGCCTGGCTGAGCACCCGCCTCACCGGGGTGAGCTACAGCTTCACCGCTCACGCGCACGACATCTTCGTACAGCAGTGCTTTCTCGGAGCCAAGATCGACGAGGCGAGCTTCGTCGCGACGATCTCCGAATACAACACGCGTTTCCTCCGCCGCTATCGCTCCGGGCCGCTGCCGCCGATCGAGGTCGTCCACTGCGGCATAGACCCGGCCGCCTATAGCTTCAACCCACGCCCCTTGCCTCAACAGGGGCCGGTTCGCCTGCTCTGCGTCGCCAGCCTCCAGGATTACAAGGGCCACCGCGTCCTGCTCGAGGCGCTCGCCGAGGGCGGCGACGCCCTGGAGCGGGTCGAGCTCGACCTGATCGGCGCCGGCAAGCTGGAGGGACAGTTGCGGGAGCTCGCCTCCGCACTCGCCATATCCGCCCGGGTTCGCTTTCACGGAAACCTTCCGGAGCCGGAGGTCGCCGGTCTGCTCGGAGAGGCCGACGCCTTCGTGCTGCCGAGCCTGACCGCCGCCGACGGCCGCCAGGACGGCATCCCC
>JBBRHQ010000111.1:0-9145 GCA_038222365.1 Solirubrobacterales bacterium | reverse complement strand
TGAACTCGCCCCCGTAGGGGTAGGGGGGGCGGATCGCCGAGGCGAGCGTCTTCGCGGTCAGGATCATCATGTCGCCAACCTGCTCAAAGAGCGATTTGGCGGGAAGGAATGCCCTGTCGACCGCGGTTCTGACCATCTACTTGCCTACTCTCCGACCGCCTCTCGCGGCGCGGGTAAGGGACAGCCCCCTGAGACGCGGACCCGCCACCAATTCATCAGGGCCCCGACCGGGCCCCACGCGGGCTCGACCTCATATCTGGCGCAACCGGGCTCGCCCATCTCCTCGCTGCTGACCGAGGACCACCTGTGCGCGGCGGGGTCCGCGATCATCTCGTCGAGGCGGGCCCGGGCCGACTGCTCGCGGACGCCTCTTGCCTCAGCCGCCCCGCGGGCCCGGCGCAACCGCATGATCAGCCGATCGCGAACCTGCTCCAACTCGCCGAGGTCGGCGACGTGTGGAGCGGCCCCTGGAACCGCCGGTGCATCGTCCTCTGGATCCAGGTATTCGGTGAGTGCGGCAAGCTCGGTCTCGAGACGGGCTACCTGGCTGCGAAGGGTGCGGCGGGCGCCGAGCTGATCTCCCTGTGTCGGGGCCTGATCGAGATCGACAGGAGATCGGTTTCCTGTGCCCGGGGCGGTGCCGACGTAGAGCGCTCGAGCCAGATCGCGGGGCGAGATGCCGCTGGCTCGGGCCGCCTCGACGGCTTCCGCGGCGAGCAGCTCGAGAACGGGGCGGACCTTGGCATCGTCGGCAACGAAGGTGCCAAGCCCGTGCCGGGAAACCGCGAGGCTCTCCTCCTCGAGGCGCCGGTAGATCGCCCGGGCCGTATTCACGTTGACCCCGGCGCCCGCCGCCAGCTCCCGAACTCCCGGCAGCCGCTCTCCCGCCGAGAGCCCGCCGCTGAGGATCAGCGCCCGCAACCGCCAGGCGAGCTGCACGCCGACCGGCACGTCGTCGTCCCTGCCAACCTCATCGACAACCGGTGCAGGGAGGACTTCAGGAGGCTGTACCACTGTGCTATCACACTAGCACAGGCGCCCAGAGTGTCGGATCAGAGGATGTAGACGGTGGTGAAGACGATGATCCACATCACGTCGACGAAATGCCAGTAGATCCCCGCCACCTCGACCCCGAGGTGGTCCTCCGAGGCCGGTCCGAAGTGCCCCCGCCAGGCGCGGATGTTGGCGAAGGTGAGGAGCAGCAGGCCGACGAAGACGTGGGCGCCGTGCAGCCCGGTGAGGCTGTAGAAGACGGTCCCGAACGATCCGTCGCGGGCGCTGAAGCCGAGATGCACGTACTCGTTGAGCTGGATGAAGAGGAAGGTCGCGCCGAGCAGCCAGGTGGCCATCAGGCCGAGCTTCATCGCCCGGCGGTTGTTGCGGCGAATCCCCTCGAGCGCATAGTGGACGGTGAAGCTGGAGGAGACCAGGATCGCCGTGTTGACCCCGGCGATCCCCACCGGGAGATGGATCCCCTGCGGCGGCCAACCCCATGACGGGTTGACGACGACGCGGAGGAAGAAATAGGCGGCGAAGAAGGCGCCGAACAGCATCACCTCGGAGACGATGAAGAGGAGGATGCCGAGCGTCTGGCGGTCGATCCGCGAGCTGTGATTCGCCTCGGGCGGACCGTGGTGCTCGTCGTCGTGAGCGTGGCCCAGTGCGATGCTGGCGCTTTCCATCACCGCTCCTAGGCCTCGGCGCCCTCGGCGACGGCTGCCGCCACCTTCTCCGCCGGCCGCCCCGCCTCGACGTGCTCGACCGGCTTCTCGGTGATCTCCCGCACCCTGCCGACCAGGTCCTGCTCGAGCCAGCGCGAGGTCTCCCCGGCGAAGGTCGAGATCAGCACCTCGTCGATCCGGTAGTGCTGGATCGCGTTCTGAACCGCGTGGAAGGGGTCGGGGCTCATCGGCTGGCCGGTCGCGTCGACGTCGCTGCGGTAGAGCTCGGCCAGGGTCGAGGCGAGGTCGCCACAGACCCGCTCGCGCTCGATCTGATCCGAGCGGGGGCAGATGATCGTGTAGCGGTGGGGTCGCTCGGCGGCGCGGTCCTTGAGCCGTTTGACGAGGTCGGGGGTGGCGACGGTCTGGGTTGCGACCACCAGGGTGTGGATGACGTCCCAGCGGATCGAGTCGTCCTCTATCCGCACCGGGATGTGGGTGAGCGCCGTCTCGGGCTCGAAGCGCTCCCGGGCCCACTCGACGAGATCCTTGCGGGTCAGGCCGAAGCGCGTCTCATACAGGCAGGAGAGCAGCACCTCGCCGGGCTCGTGCGCCCGCACCGCGTCGTCGAGCGCCAGCGAGGGATCGGGGTCCATCACCTCGCCGACCGACTCCAGCCCGAACTCCGCCAGGACGGCCATGGTCACGTCCACCCGGCTGCGGGCCGCGTCACGGAGCTCGCCGGTGTCGATCAGCTGCCCGGCGGCGGGCTGGTTCTGGGGGGCGACGACCGCGATGTAGGGCACCTCCGGGGCGCGCTCGCGAGCCGCGGCCAGCAGCTTGCGGCCGCCGGCCACCTCGTTGAGGAAGATCAGCAGCGGGCGCCCGTCGGGGGCCGGAGGCGCCGGCTCGGGAGGCTCGGGGGAGGCGAGGGTCTCGGGCTGCTCGGAGGGGGCGGGCTCCTGGAGGTCGGGGTCGGGTTGGATCCCGCCCTCGCTGGTGCGCGGCGCCTCTTTGACCGGCTCCTCGGGGGCATCCGGGGGGGCTCCTGGCGAATCGGGCTCGTCGGGCGCGACCTCGCCCTCGGGCGCCTCCGGCGACTCGCTCACGTGCTCCCCGCCACGGTCGGCTGCGGTGCCGGCACCTCCGCTCCCTCGCCGGCCATGATCGCGTGCCGGGCGCCGGGAACTCCGTACTCATAGGGGCCGCCCACGACTCGCGGGATCTCGTCGAAGTTGAAGATCGGCGGCGGCGAGGAGACCTGCCACTCGATCGTCTTCGCCCGCCAGGGGTTGGCGTCGGCGCGCGGCCCGAAGCGCCAGCTGACGATCATGTTGTAGAGGAAGACGAGCTGGACCGCGCCGAGCAGGAAGGCGAAGGCGGAGATCAGCAGGTTCCACTCGCCGAACTGGGTTGCGTAGTCGGCGACCCGTCGGGGCATCCCGTCCATCCCGATCCAGTGCATCGGGATGAAGGTCCCCCAGGTCCCGATCACCGTGCCCCAGAAGTGGACCCGGCCGAGCTTCTCGTCGTACATCCGCCCGGTCATCTTCGGGAACCAGTGATAGATCCCGGCGAAGATCGTGAACACGGAGCCGCCGAACAGGACGAAGTGGATGTGGGCGACGATGAAGTAGGTGTCGGAGACGTGGATGTCGAGCGGCACCATGCCGAGCATCACCCCGCTGATCCCGCCGATCGTGAAGGTGACGATGAAGGCGAGCGCGAACAGCATCGCCGTCGAGTAGGTGTGGATCTTGCCGAAGTAGAGCGTTCCCAGCCAGGAGAAGATCTTGATCCCGGTGGGGACCGCGATCAGCAGGGTGGTGACCATCATCGGGACCCGCAGCCAGCTGAACATCCCGGCGACGAACATGTGGTGCGCCCAGACCGAGTAGCTGAGGACGACGATCCCGAGCAACGCCAGGGCCATCAGCCGGTAGCCGAAGATCGGCTTGCGGGAGTGGGTCGAGATGACCTCGGAGATGATCCCGAAGCCGGGCAGCATCATGATGTAGACGGCCGGGTGCGAGTAGAACCAGAAGATGTGCTGGTAGGAGATCACGTCCCCGCCCATCGCCCACTGGAAGAAGTTGGTGTGCAGGATCCGGTCGAAGAAGACCATGAACTGGACTCCGGCGATGAACGGCGTCGCGGCGACCACCAGCAGCGAGGTCGAGAGGTTGGCCCAGACCAGCAGCGGCAGCCGCCAGAAGTTCATCCCGGGCGCCCGCATGGTGACGATCGTGACGATGAAGTTGAGCGCGGTGGCAATCGAGGAGGCGCCGGCGAACTGGACGCCAACGTTGAAGAACGATTGTCCCAGGGGCGCCCCGGTGGACAGCGGCGCGTAGCCCGTCCAGCCTGCGTCGAAGGCGCCGCCCGGCGCCAGGAAACTGCCGATGAACAGCAAGCCTGCGAGCGGCAGCATCCAGAAGCTCAGCGCATTGAGCCGCGGGAAGGCCATGTCGGGGGCGCCGATCATCAGCGGTAGCACGTAGTTCGCGATCCCGGCGAAGACCGGGATCACGAAGACGAAGATCATCAGCGTCGCGTGGGTGGAGAAGAGCCCGTTGTAGGTACCCGCGTCGACGATCTGGGTGCCCGGCTGGGCCAGCTCGGCCCGGATCAGCATCGCCAGCAGGCCGCCCACGAAGAAGAAGAAGAAGGTGGTGACGATGTACTGGATCCCGATCACCTTGTGATCGGTGTTGAAGCGGAAGTAGTCCTTCCAGCTCTTCGCGCCGTGCTGGGAGTGGTCCTCGGGTCGGGTGGGCAGACCCGCGGCCCAGCGGAACCAGTAGTCAAAGCAGCCGAAGCCGACCAGGAAACCGAGCGGGGCGAGGATCACCGGCACGATCAACTGGGGGTAGCCGGTCTGCTCGGTCTGGTAGGCGGGCAGTCCGGAGAGTTTGCGAAGTGCGACGACCAGGCCGAAGCCGAAGGCGGCGGCGAGGATGGCGCCGAGGGCGCCGCGATACCAGCCGGGTTGCTTGATTGCCGCTGCCATCTAGACCGGGGTTCCCATTATGCCCCTCCGGCGCCGACCGGCGTCGGGTTCTCGCTGTTGACGTCGGTGATCGACTGGGCCAGCCCCGGGGGCACCTTCTGCGGCAGCGAGGCGACCCACTTGCGGAACTTCGCGGGGGGCTCGACCACGACCTTGGCCCGCATCGTCGCGTGGCCGAAGCCGCAGAGCTCGGTGCAGACCAGCTGGTAGGTCCCCAGCCTGTCGGGGGTGATCACCGCCGTGGTGGTGATCCCGGGGACGTTGTCCTTCTTGATCCGCCACTCCGGGACCCAGACTGAGTGGATCACGTCCTGGGCGTGCATCTTGAACTGGACCTGCCGGTTGACCGGCACGTGCAGCTCGCCCTCCGACCACTTGTTGCCCTTGCCGGGGTAGCCGAAGCTCCAGGCGTACTGCTGGGAGAAGACATCCACGGTGATCGCGTTCGAGTCGTGCTTCTCGATCTTGTTGAGGACGTCCCAGCTGTAGCCGGCGCCGAAGAGGACGATCACGGTCGGGATCAGCGTCCAGGCAACCTCCAACCGGGTGTTGCCGTGGATCGGCTCGCCGTCGGACTCATCGCCCGGCTTGGCCCGGAACTTATAGAGGGCATAGAAGAGCATCACCACGACCAGCGAGAAGACCAGGCAGGAGAGCACGATCATCACGTCGAGCAGGGTGTCGATCTTCGGCGCCGCCGTCGATCCCTGCTGCCCGTCCCAGCTGATGCTGAGCATCACCGCCGACATCACGACCGTGAGCGCGACGGTGGCGGCGAGCATCTTCGCTATCGGCAGGCGGCCCATCTGGCGGGCGGGATTCTAATGATCCGGCGGCGCGAGGCCTTTAGCTTCGCGTGACTGATCGCACAAGCATCGGTCATGGCTCCGGGAGCTCCTCGAGCCGTCCCTCCGAGGCGGCGATCACCCCCCGCGCCACCCCCTCCCAGCTCCACAGGTCCCTGGTCGTGCGAACCAGCGCGTCGCGGGCTTGCTCCCGGGTGCCGGCGTCGAGCCCGAGCCAGGCGTTGAGCCGGCTGGCGATGCCCTCGGGCGCGCCTGCCGCGACCGGGAAGGAGATCAACGGCGCCACCTCGGCGGGCAGCGCGGGGGCGAGCTGGCGCGAGACCTCCTGCATCCCCGAGTGCCCGGCCGAGACCGGCAGCACCCCGCATGAGGCAGCCTCGACCGCGACCATCCCGAATGCCTCGGGGAAGGTACTGGGCATCACCAGGGCCTCGGCGAGCGGGATCAGCTCAGCCACCTCGTCGTGCTCGACCCGCCCCGCGAAAGAGACCGAGCCGGAGGCCGCCGCGGCGGCCTCCAGGTAGCCCGGCCCCGGGTCCTCGAGGAAGGAGGAGAGGATCGGCAGCGGCGCTTCCTCGCCGCCCTCGAGACCGCGGCCGAGCCGGGCGACTTCCCGCGCACCGGTGAGATCGCCCCGCGCCAGGGCCGCGAACAGCCGGCGAAGTCCGTCGTCGAACTTGCCGAAGCCGGCGATCAGCAGCCGTGCTCCCGGGTTCTCGGCGTGGACCAGGGGCCAGCCGGCGAGCAGCAGGTCGACACCCTTGGAGACGATCAGCTTGCCTACGAAGATCACCCTCGGCCCCTCCCCCGCCGCGTACTCGCGGATCGCCGGCGCCGCGGCCGGCGGGTCGCGCCCGAAGGCGCCGCTCCCCGGCTCCCGCTCGATCTCGCGCGCCAGCCCCTCCAGCCTGCCTCGCGCCATTTCCGCCTCGGCGTCCGAGAGCGCCCGGAACCGTCCGACGTCGACCCCGGGGGGCCCGAGTCGCGTCCGCGCCTCCAGCAGGAGGTCGGGAAACGCCGCCCAGAGGCTCTCCGCGGTGTGGCGGGAGCCGACCAGGATCGCGGCCGCTGCCTCGATTCCCTCGCGGGCGTAGGGGCCGAAGCGCTCCAGATGCGGCTTCACCGTGTACTCGAGCGCCGAGCCGTGGACCTTGGCGGCGAACTGAATGCCGGAGCGCGCCAGGATCGCCGGGCCCATCACCAGATGGTTGGCGAGCGCCGCGTCGATCGGGCCGGCTGCGGCGGCGACGTCCCCGACCGCCGCGACATTGGCGCCGAGGTAGCGCTCGAGCTCTTCCTCGCTGAGCTGCTCGAAGGCCCGCGCCTCGAAACCCTCGTAGGCGTCCTGGACGTAGAGGGGAAGAAGCCCGCCGATCTCAGGCAGGTAGGCGGTCACCGACCGGGGGCCGGGCGGCTCGCGGAGGCGCTTCACCTCGAGGCCGCGCTCGCCCCAGCGGCCGACCGCGTCCACCCACTCGAGGCGCTCGGCGTCGAGGTCCTGGCAGAGCAGGTGGACCTCGTGTCCGAGCCCGGCCAGCGCCCTCGCCAGGTTGGCGTTGTAGATGTTGCTGCCGGTTCCCCGCAGCAGGTAGCCGTGGAAGATCAGGACCCGCATCGCTGCCGGGCAAGCTATTAGTCTGTGCGGCGATGAACTCGGAGCAGACCTATCGGCTGCGCGCTCCCGCCTCGGGGCGCGAGGCGATCGCCAGGGTCGAGCCGGGCGCCGTCTACGTCGACCGGGAGACCGGCGAGGAGCTGGAGCCGGTCGCCCGGACCCTGCCCCTGGCGCCCTCCGCCTCGGCCCTGCCGAGGACGCCGGACAACCTCCGCGCCTGCCGCCGCTGCGACCAGCTGATCGGGCTCGACGTCAGCGATTGCCCCTACTGCGGCCTGCGCCAGCCGGCGCTGGACGGCAGCTCCTGATGGGAGCCTCGCAGCGCTCTGCCCGCGGCCTGGCCGCGGCCCTGCTGGCCACCCTGGCGCTCGTCCTCGCCGGCTGCGGCGGGGACAGCGAGTCGACCACGGTGACCGAGACCACCGAGCCGACGACGACCTCTCAGCCGACAACCACCTCGGAGCCGACCACCACCTCGGAGCCGACCACTGCGACCACGACGAGCGATGGCAGCGGCGGCGTCGGGCCCGGCGAGGACACGGTCACCCAGCCGACCACGGCGGGCAGCGACCACAGCGGCGGCGGAGTCGCCCCGGGCGGCAACTCCGGCTCGGGCGGCTCGGGGTCAGGCAAGCCCAATCCCGGCAAGCCGGACTCGGCCAGCAACGACCTTCCGCCGGAGCCCGGCACCCCTCAGGCGAAGTTCGAGCAGTACTGCAACCAGCACCCCGGCGCCTGCGGCTAGGCGGCCCGCAGACTCAGCCGCCGCGAGGCTTCTTCACCACGGTCGCCGTGTAGAGGAGGCGCGAGTTGGTGAAGTAGCAGCCGTACTGGCGCTTGGAACCGATCCGGACCTGGGCATGGCTGTCCTTCTTGATGTCGTTGTCGGCACAGCGGTCGGACCTGCGGCTGGAGCGCCAGGTGTTGTTGTCGGAGAGGTTGATCGCCCAATTCGGCGCCCAGGTCGGTAGCGAGATGGCGACCATCTGACCCGGAATCACGTTCAGCGGATGGTCGAGCGTGAATACCGGTGTCTGGCCGAAATACCCGTTGAGCTGCTCGAGTGGGCTCTGGCGGACCAGCTTGTAGACCGGGGGCTTGCGCCTCTTAACCTTCCGCAGAACCGCGATCCGGGCCTCCGAAGGTGAGCCGTAGAAATCGTTGAAGAACTTCCGCTCCTTGCGTGTCGGCCTCGACAGGGTGATCGACCAGGAGACGATCTTGCCGGCGAAGGGGACCTGGTACGGCTTTACGGTCCTGCCGGAGAGCGACTGGAAAATGGTGGCCCTGCCGACGGCCTGGCACTCCTTGACGACGATGGTCCGGCCCCCGATTACCCGGCTCTTCGCCGGGCAGGCGGGCTCAGGGCTGCTCGAGGTCTTCCCCAGCACCACCTTGTGCAGGGGCGCCGAGTCGGCGCTGCCGGGCCAGGCGACGATCGCTAGGGCGATCAGGCATGCGCCGACGGCGGCGACGATCAGCGCCTGGGCGCGACTGGGTATGCGTATGCGGGATCCGTGGATCACGATCTCAGCTACCAACACCGCCGGAGTGCCAGTGTTGCGGCCTCGATTCTGGCGGTAGCGGGTGCCTGATGCCCCGTCCCGTGGACGCTTGCACGATCCCCGCCAGCAGCGGGGCCCCCGCCTCGGTGCCCCGCGTCACATAGCCGAACCGGGTCCCCAACTAGGATCAGCGCTCATGCCTGCGATCGTCGTAGAGGGGCTGGAGCGCGCCTTTGGAGAGGTGCTGGCGGTGCAGGGGGTCGACCTCGCGGTCGAGGAGGGCGAGATCTACGGGTTCCTCGGACCGAACGGCGCCGGCAAGACGACAACGGTGCGGATGCTCACCACCCTGCTGCTGCCGACCGGGGGAAGCGCCACGGTCGCCGGCTACGACGTGGTCTCCGATGCCCGCGCCGTGCGCCAAACGATCGGCGTCGCCCTGCAGGAGGCGGCGCTGGATCCCCTGATGACCGGCCGGGAGCTGATCCGGCTGCAGGCGACGCTCCAGGGAATCCCCACCGAGGAAGGGAAGCGTCGCGCCGACGACC
>JBBRHQ010000110.1:0-9159 GCA_038222365.1 Solirubrobacterales bacterium | reverse complement strand
CCCGCTCTTCTCCGTGTCTCCGCTGAGCAGGCCGATCGCGATCAGCGCGATCGAGACCAACCCGGCCAGCGCGGTCTTCGAGATCCCCCCGCCGCCCCCGCCTCCCGGGGGCCGTGGTGCCGGCAATGAGTCTTGTCGGGAGGGCCGCTCGGCGGCGCTCTGTTCGAACTCGCGCCGGTAGGTGTCGGCCAGCCGCTCCCCGTCGAGGCCGAGGAAGCTCGCGTAGGTGCGGATGAAGCTGCGGGTATAGGCGCCGCCGGGGAGCACGTCCCACTCCTCGTTCTCCAGCGCCCGCAGATAGCGCACTCGGATCTTGGTCTCCGACTCGACCTGCGCGAGATCGATCTTCCGCCGCGCGCGAGTGTCACGCAGGGTCGCTCCGATCGCTGTCTCAAGCGGTGACATCGGACCTCATTGTCCTATGCGACGCCGCTCACGGCTGCCCGAATTCCCGTGCGGCGGGGGCGCTCAGGCGTCGTTTGCGTTGGCGACGGGCTCGGCCTCCGCCTCCCCGGTCCCGCCCGGCTCGGCCGGCGGGTCCGAGCCGGGACCGCCGAGGACACGCGCCAGGTCGGCCTCGGTGATCAGCACCTGGCGCGGCTTGGAGCCCTCATATCCCGAGATCACCCCGCGACGCTCGAGCATGTCGATCAGGCGCCCGGCGCGGGTGTAGCCGACCCGCAGGCGGCGCTGGATCATCGAAACCGATGCCGTCTCCGTCTGCACCACCAGCCGGATCGCCTCCTCGAGCAGATCGTCCTTGTCGGGGTTGAACTCGCCCTCCTCCTCATCGGCGCCAACTCCCTCGCGGGTCTCGAGCAGCTCCTCCTCGAACTCGGGCTCGCCCTGCTTCGACCAATGCTTGGTGATCCGGGCGGTCTCCTCCTCGGTGACGAAGGCGCCCTGGATCCGCGCCAGCTTCGAGGTCCCCGCACCGCGGAACAGCATGTCGCCCTGGCCCAACAGCGCCTCGGCACCGCCCTGGTCGAGGATCACCCTGGAGTCGGTCTGCGAGGAGACCGCGAAGGCGATCCGAGCCGGGATGTTGACCTTGATCGTCCCGGTGATGATGTCGGTCGAGGGACGCTGGGTCGCCAACACCAGGTGGATCCCGGTGGCGCGAGACTTCTGCGCCAGCCTGATGATCGAGTCCTCGACCTCGGCCGGGGCGACCATCATCAGGTCGGCGAGCTCGTCGATCACGCAGAGGATGTGGGGCAGCGACGGCTCGCCAGCCTTCGCCCTCGCCCGGTTCAGCTCGGCCAGGTTGCGACAGCGCGCCTCGCCCATGATCCCGTAGCGGCTCTCCATCTCCCCGATCAGGTTGGCGAGCACGTTTGCGGCAAGCCGCGGCGAGGTGACCACCGGGGTGAGCAGGTGCGGGACGGTCTCGTAGTGGTTCAGCTCGACCTGCTTCGGGTCGACCAGGACGAGGCGCACCTCGTTCGGCGAGGCGTGCATGAGGATCGAGGAGAGAATCGCGTTGACGCAGCCTGACTTGCCCGAGCCGGTCGTGCCGGCGACCAGGACGTGGGGCATCTTCGCCAGGTCGGTCCAGACCGCGTTGCCGTCTATTCCCTTGCCGAGCCAGGCGACCAGCGGCGAGGTCTTCTCCGGGCGCCCCTGGTAGATGTCGCCGAGGCGGACGATCTTCCGCCTCGCGTTCGGCACCTCGACCCCGACCGCCTGCTTGCCGGGGATCGGCGCGAGGATGCGGATGTCGGTCGAGGCGAGCGCGTAGGCGAGGTCGTTTGAGAGCTCGGTCACCTTCTTCACCTTCGTCCCCGGTGCCAGCCGCAGCTCATAGCGGGAGACGTGCGGGCCGCTGACGATGCCGACGATCCTGGCCTCGACCCCGAAATGGCCGAGGGTCTCGACCAGCTTGCGTCCGACCGCCTCGTGGTCGCGAGGGTCCGGGCCCGAATCCTTGCGGCCCTTCTCCAGGGCGCTCGTAGGCGGCGGCTTGTAGTTGATCTCCTCCGAAGTGGTGACGCCTCGCTTCTGACCCATCGGGGTCGTCGCAACCTCCTCGGCGCCGGCCACCACCGAAGCCTGGGTCTCTGCGTCGTCCTCCCCCGCGTCGGCTTCCGCTTCGAGCTCGTGCAGCTCCGCGTCGAAACCCTCGGTGACCGCGTCGTGCTCTGGATCCTCCCCGGAGTCCGCCTCGCCCTCACCGGGGATGGCTACGGTCGGCGCGATCGCGTCCTCGTCGGGATAGGAGTCCATGACGTCGGTCTCGGCCTGCGCCTCCTCGAAACCGCCGGACTCCTCCCAGGGGCGGCGCGAGCCGGCGAAGGTGCGGGCGATCTCGCCACTGCCCTGGCCCGCCCGTCGCAGAGCGCGGCCACCGGCGCTGAGCACGGTCGCGATCGAGGTCCCGGTCAGAAGCAGGGCGCCGGCGACGATCAGCAGCACCGCGACGATATGGGCGCCGATCCGCTGGAACAGCGTCGACGTCGCCCAGTAGAGCGACTCGCCGAGGATCCCGCCGTGATGGGGGAACCAGCTCGAATCGAAGCTCTCGGGCCGCGGCGGGCGATCCGGCCCCAATCCGGCCGTCTGGGCCGCGAAGGCGAGCAGCAGTCCGGCCAGGAGGCAGATCCCTCCGGTGCGCAGCGGCTTGATCGCCGGCAGAAGTGGTTTGAAGATCAGGGTCGCCCCGCAGGCGAGCAGCGCCAGGGGAATCAGGTAGGCGACCTTTCCGAAGGCGTAGCTCAGCCCTTCGTCGGCCGCCGACCCGACCCTACCCCCGTCCCAGCCGGCCCAGAGGACGAGCGCCAGGTAGATCGCCGCGGCGAACAGCGAGAGCCCGGCGACGTCGAGATGGCGTTGCTCGAGGCGGGCGGGAGCGATCGAGCGGCGCCGCCGGGCGGGCTTGCGTCGCGGGGCCGGCTTTCGCCCCCTCGCGGGCTTTCGCCCCTTCTGCGCCGCTCGCCGGCGCGGCGGAGCGGAGCGGCTCTTCTGCCGCACGAACATGCTCACCCCATTCGACGCCCGGCGGGCCAGCCCTGCGCGCGGCGGCGGGACCGGCCCAGGCGTCTAAATTGACCCTAAAGCCTGCTTCCCCCGGCCGGAGCGGGGCTAACATCGATCCATGGCTGCGGACGCCGAGATGCCCGGAGGCAGGGTCCTCGTGGTCGAGGACGACGTCGAGATCGCCGACGTGCTGCGCCGATCGCTTCGCAACGAGGGCTACGACGTGCGCACCGCCGGCGACGGCGTCGAGGCACTCGACCTGGCCGGCGACTTCATTCCCGACATCGTCGTCCTCGACCTCGGCCTCCCGAGGCTGGACGGCGTCGAGGTCTGCCGGCGGCTGCGGGCCGAGGGGGATGTCCCGATCCTGATGCTGACCGCCCGAGCGGAGACCGAGGACCGGGTCAACGGCCTCGACAGCGGCGCCGACGACTACCTGGTGAAGCCGTTCGAGCGCCGCGAGCTGCTGGCGCGGATCCGGGCGATGCTGCGCCGCCGCCCTCCCCGGGGGAGCGCTTCCCTGGCCCTCGCCGATCTGAGGCTCAACCCGGACACCCGCGAGGTCGTCCGGGGCGAGCGCGAGATCGAGCTGACCAACCGCGAGTTCGAGCTGCTCGAGTACCTGATGCGAAACCACCGCC
The DNA here is from genome assembly GCA_038222365.1 of Solirubrobacterales bacterium. Classification (GTDB taxonomy): domain Bacteria; phylum Actinomycetota; class Thermoleophilia; order Solirubrobacterales; family 70-9; genus JBBRHQ01. The sequence goes on along the minus strand of JBBRHQ010000110.1, from coordinate 5,542 downwards.
TGGTGGTCTCCCGCGAGCGACTGCTCGACGAAGTCTGGGGATATGACCCGATGGCGGCGACCAACACGATCGACGTCTTCATCTCGAACCTGCGGCGCAAGCTCGAGGCCGGGGGCGAGCCTCGCCTGCTCCACACCAAGCGAGGCGCGGGCTACGTGCTCAAGGACTAGCCGTGGAGCCTGAAGAGAGCGCGGGCGGGCGGGGAGGGCGTCGCCTGCTCCATCCCGGGTCGTGGCCGGTGCGCTGGCGCCTCGCCCTCGCCTCGGCCGGCCTCACCATGGTCATCCTGCTGATCTTCGGAGCGGTGATCGGGCACTTCGCCGGCGAGCGGATCCACGACGACTTCAACCGCGAGCTGAAGGGCGCCGTGCGCACCCTCGCCGGCGACCCGGAGACCTACATCACCCACGGCCCGCGTCTCCAGGACTACGTCCGCTCCAACGACGCGACCGTGTGGATCTTCGACTCCCAGCGCAACGTGGTCAAGTACAGCCCCAACGCCGTCTACGTCGGCCCACCCAGCGTCGGGCTGACCAACCACGGCTCGATGAGGGTCGCGACGGCGGCGGTGATCGGGCCCTCGGGGCGGCTCGCCGGCTACGTCCAGTACGCACGAAGCAGCGAGGACGTCAACTCGACGATCGAGCGTCTCTGGCTGTTCATCGCCGCCGGAGTCTTCGGCGGGACGCTGCTCGCCAGCCTCGCCGGGCTGGCGATCGCCAACCGGGCGATGCGGCCGATTGCCTCGCTGACCGCGACCGCTCGAGAGATCGCCGCCACCCGCGATCCCTCGCGCCGGATGCCCGACCCGAAGGCCGAGGACGAGGTCGGCGAGCTGGCGCGAACCCTGGAGCAGATGCTGCGCTCGCTGGACTCTGCCCGCGAGGAGCGCGAGCAGGCGATGCAGAAGCAGCGCGAGTTCGTCGCCGACGCCTCGCACGAGCTCCGCACCCCGCTGACCAGCGTGCTCGCCAACCTCGAGCTGCTGCAGTCCTCGCTGGAGGAGCCCGACCACACTGAGGATCGGGAGATGGTCGACTCCGCGCTGCGCTCCTCGAGGCGGATGAGCAGGCTGGTCGCCGACCTTTTGCTTCTGGCCAGGGCCGACGCCGGGCGCCGCGGCGAGCGACGCCGCTGCGACCTGGCCGAGATCGCTGGCCACGCCGCGGCCGAGGTCGCTCCGGTGACCGGCGAGCATCACCTGAGGATCGACAACAGCAAATCGATCGAGGTCGATGGCAACCCTGACGAGCTTCACCGGCTCGTCCTCAACCTCCTCGACAACGCGGTCCGCCACACCCCGGCCGGCTCGCAGATCGACCTGCGCCTCGGCGTCGATGGGAAATCCAGGATTGCCTGGGTGGAAGTCTCCGACGATGGCCCGGGGATTCCCGCTGCGGTTCGCGAGGAGGTCTTCGACCGCTTCGTCCGCGGCGGCGGCCCCGCCGACACCGTCGCCGGCTCGGGAACCGGCCTGGGGCTGGCGATAGTCCGAGCGGTCACCGCCTCCCACGGCGGCGAGGTAGAGCTCGGCACCTCGTCCCGGGGAGGGGCGCTTTTCCGGGTCAGCCTGCCGCTCGCAAAGATTTCGCAATCCGTTACTCCCTCTTTAGGGACGCTTTAGGCCGCCGCCATAACTTGCTCCGCGGACGAGACACAAGGTCCGCCGGGGTTCTCCCCCAAAATTACCCCGGCGGACCTCCTTCGACCTCGTGTCGAAGCAGCCGCCGGGCTCCCCCCTCCCTAGAGCCCGGCGGCTTTACTTTTGGCCGAATAACTGCGCCGCCTCCTCTGCTCCGCGTCCGGGGGCGGCTAGAGCGGGCGGGGCTCAGACCTCGACCACTACCGGGAGGACCATCGGCCGCCGCTTCAGCTTCTTGTAGACGAACTTGGCAACGTCGTCGTGGAGGTCCTCCTGGATCAGCTGCAGCTCACGGGTTCCGGCCTTGGCGGCATCCTCGAGCGAGTCCTCGATCACGTCACGGAGCTGATCGGCGAACCCGTCCTCCTCCTCGACGAAGGGGACGCCGCGGAAGATCACCTCGGGGTCGGCAACCACTTCGCCATCGTCGGATGAGATCGTCGCGACCACGATGAAGATGCCGTCGGCGGAGATCTCGCGGCGGTCGCGAAGCGCGACGTCGTCGGGCTCACCGATGTCGACACCGTCGACGAACATCACGCCGGAATGGATGTCCTCGCCGAAACGGGCTCCTCGATCGCTGATCTCGAGCGGCCGGCCGTTGGCGCCACGGAACACGTTGGCTGCCGCGACGCCGACCGACTCGGCCAGCTCGGAATGGAGACGCAGGCGCTTGTGATCGCCGTGGACGGGAAGGACGAATCGGGGCTTGGTCAAGTTGAGCATCAGCTTCAGCTCCTCCTGCCAACCGTGCCCGGAGGCGTGGATCGGGGCGTCGGCCGCGGTCACGACGGTGGCGCCGATCTCGTAGATGTGATCGATCGTCTCGTTCACGGCGCGCTCGTTGCCGGGGATCGGGGTGGCCGAGAAGACGACCGTGTCTCCGGAGTGCAGCTCGACGTCGCGGTGGTCGTTATTGGCCATCCTGCGCAGCGCCGAGAGCGGCTCGCCCTGGCTCCCGGTGGAGATCACGACCACCTTCTCATTCGGGAAATCCTCGATCTCCTTCGGCTGGATGAAAAGCCCGGAAGGCGCCTCGGCCATGCCCAGGCTGGAGGCGATGTTGAAGTTCTTTCGCATCGAGCGGCCGACCAAGGCGACCCGGCGATCGAGGCTGACGGCGGCGTCGATGACCTGCTGGACGCGGTGGATGTTCGACGCGAAGGAGGTGACCACGATCCGCCCACCACAGCGGGAGAAGGTGTCGAGGAGCGCGGGGCCGACGCTCGACTCCGACGGCGCCACCCCGGGCCGATCGGCATTGGTCGAGTCCCCGCAGAGAAGAGTCAGCCCCTCGCGGCCCAGCTCGGCGAGGCGCGAGACGTCGGCGGGCCTGCCGTCCACCGGGGTCTGGTCGAACTTGTAATCGCCGGTCATCAGCACCGAGGCGGCCTCTGTTCTCAGCAGGGCGGCCCGCATGTCGGGGATCGAGTGCGAGAGGTGGATCAGCTCCAGCTCGAAGGGCCCGAGCCGCACCCTCTCCCCCGCCTCCAGCTCCTGAAGAGGTGCATCGCCCAGCTTGTGCTCGTCGAGCTTCGAGCGGACAAGGCCGACCGTCAGCAGGCCGCCGTAGATCACCGGCGGCATGCCGATCTCGCGGAGTACGTACGGCAGAGCTCCGACGTGGTCCTCGTGGCCGTGGGTGAGGACGATCGCCTCGATATCGTCGGCCCTGTCCCGCAGGTAGGAGAAGTCCGGAAGCACCAGGTCGATCCCCAGCATCTCGGCCGTCGGGAACATCAGCCCGGTGTCGACGACGACGATCCTGCCGTCGTACTCGACCACGGTCATGTTCTTGCCTATCTCCCCCAGCCCGCCGAGAGGAAGGACGCGAAGCGTGCCTGCCACGTAGCCCTAGCCCGCCGCCGCCAGCAAACCGGCCCTCTCCAGAGCGGCGCGGATCATCTCTCGCTGCTCGGCGCCCGCCGGGACCATCGGCAGCCGCATCCTTCCCGAGTCGAGCCCCAGCATCTCCAGCGCCGCCTTCAGCGGGATCGGGTTGCTGGTAACCGCCAGGGCCTCGAGCACTCCACCCAGCTCGGCCTCGATCTCGCGGGCCCGCTCGCCCTCGCCGGACTGAGCGGCCTCCCAGATCTCTCGCATCTGATCTCCGACCAGATGGGAGGCGACCAGGATTCCGCCGACCCCTCCCAGCTCCAGCGTCCTCAGAAAGACGTCGTCGTTGCCGGCGAGGACGCCGAGCCCGGGGATCGGCTGCAGCTCCTCGTTGTTGGCCTGCTTGACGGCGACGACGTTCTCGATCTGAGCCAGCTCACCGAGCAGCTCGGGGCCGATGTTGACGACCACCCTCGAGGGGATGTTGTAGAGGACGATCGGCAGCTCCGGAGCCGCTTCGGCGACCGCGGCGAAGTGGGCCTTGAGCCCTGCCCGGTTGGGCTTGTTGTAATAGGGGGTGACGACCAGGGCACCGTGCGCTCCCGCCTCGGCGGCGGCCCGGGTCAGCTGGGCCGCGTGGGCGGTGTCGTTGGAGCCGGTTCCGGAGATTACCGTCGCCTGATCGCCGATCTCCTCGAGCACGGCGGCCAGCAGCGAGAGCTTCTCGGCGTCGCTCAGGGTCGGCGACTCCCCCGTCGTCCCCGCCACCACGACGCCGTGGGAGCCATGCTCGACCAGGTACCGCGCGAGGTTGCGGGCAGCGTCCTCGTCGACGCCCCCGTCGGCGTCGAAGGGCGTCGCCATCGCCGTGATCACACCGCGGATCTCCTGCATCGGGCTCAGACTAGCGCTCCGGGGGGGCCGCTCAGCAGCTGCTCGAGTCCGACGGTGAAGCGCTCCGACAGCCCCCCCACCTTTCGCACCGCGAGCAGCACGCCGGGCATGAAGGAGCAGCGATCGATCGAGTCGTGGCGGATGCTCAACGTCTGGCCCTCGCCGCCGAAGATCACCTCTTGATGGGCGACCAGCCCCGGCAGGCGCACCGAGTGAAGCGGCTCGTGGACCCGGCCTCCCGCCGCGCCGATCAGCTCCGCGGTCCGCTTCGCGGTGCCCGAAGGGGCGTCGAGCTTGCGATCGTGGTGAAGCTCGACGATCTCGCACTCGGGCATGTGGGCGGCCACCAGCTGGGAGGCCTGCATCATCAGGACCGCGCCGATCGCGAAGTTGGGAGCGACGAAGCAGTTCGCGTCGCCGCTCGAGCCCTCGACCGCTTCGCGCAGCCCGTCCAGGTCGAAGCCGGTGGTGCCGACCACGGCGTGGACACCGGCCTCGATGCAGGTCACCGCGTTCGATGCCGCGATCTCGGGAGTGGTGAAGTCGACCACCACCTCGGCGCCTTCGAGCACCTCGACGAGCTCGGAGCCCAGAGCGGGGTCCGCGCGTCCCGCCAGCTCGAGATCCTCGGCGCCCGAGACCGCCTCGCAGACCGCCTCCCCCATCCGCCCGGCGGCGCCGGAAACGGCGACCCTCATGCCGCGACCAGGCCCTCGCTGACGCTCGGGGCAGCGCTGCGGAACAGCTTCTCCTCGCGGCCGACCGCTGCCGCCGAGAGTCGGTCCCCGGCGTAGATCTCCTGGGCAAGCTCGGTCAGGTCGGCGACCGTGACGGCGTCCACCTTCTCGATCATCTCGTCGAGCGTCAGGATCGGCAGGTCGAAGAGGGTTGCACGGGCGATCCGCGACATCCGGGCCGCGGTGGACTCCGAGGAGAGGACGAGGCGGCCCTTGACGTGCTCCTTGGCCCGCGCCAGCTCCTCGCTCGAGACCGCCTCGCTGCGCAGCCGCTCTAGCTCGGTGCCGATGATCGAGCAGGCCTCCTCGACGTTCTCCTCACGGGTGCCCACGTATGTGGCCGCGAGCCAGGAGTCGGTGTACTGCTCGCTGTAGGAGCCGACCGCGTAGGCGAGACCGCGCTTCTCCCTGACCTCGCGGAACAGCCGCGAGG
>JBBRHQ010000109.1:0-9178 GCA_038222365.1 Solirubrobacterales bacterium | reverse complement strand
GGCCTCTCCCCCGTCCCAGCGAACGATCCCGGAGTCCGCCACCTGACCGCCGCCCTCAGGGTAAAAGGGGCTCTCCTCGAGCTTTGCCAGCAACCCCTCGCCGTCAGGAGCCGCGGCTGCGAGACCCGTGTTGGCGCGCAGCGACTCATAGCCGATGAAGCGGGTGGGGGCGGCCCCCGAGATGAACGCCGTCACCCTTCCGTGGCGATCCTCCGATCCGTGCGCCGTCGCGGCGCCGCCGCGGGCACGCTGGCGCTGCTCCTCCATCAGTTCCTCGAACCCCTGGTCGTCGACCGAGAGCCCCTGCCCGGCCAGCAGCTCCCGGGTCAGGTCATAGGGGAAGCCGTAGGTGTCGTGGAGCTTGAATGCATCTGCCGCCTCGATCCAGGAGGTCTCAGACTCCCGCGCCTCGCCGATCAGGCGATCCAGCAGCTCGCTCCCGCGCTTCAGGGTCCGGCCGAAGCTCTCCTCCTCGTCGTTCACCCAGCGGGCGATCGCCTCGCGCTCGGCGACGATCTGCGGGTAGGCCTCGCCCATGATTTCGATCGTCCGTTCGGCGAACCGTCCCAGCCAGGGGGCCTCGAGCCCCAGGGTCCGGCCCTGCTGGATCGCCCTGCGCATGATCCGCCGCAGGATGTAACCGCGATCCTCGTTCGAGGGGACGACGCCGTCGGCGATCAGGAAGGCCGTGCCGCGAGAGTGGTCGGCGACGATCCGCATCGCCCGGGTCGTCGCCGCGTCCTCGCCGTAGGAGCGACCCGAGGTCTCCTCGCCGAGCTCGATCAGGGGCCGCAGCAGGTCGGTGTCGAATACCGAAGGGACGTCCTGAAGGATCGCCGCCATCCGCTCCAGCCCCATGCCGGTGTCGATGTTGCGTGTCGGCAGCGGGCTCAGGGTGCCGTCCTCGGCAAGGTCGTAGCCCATGAAGACGTGGTTCCAGAACTCGAGGAAGCGGTCCGTGTCGTCTCCCGGCTTCTCCCCGGGGGCGCCGAACTCGGTGCCGCGGTCGTAGTAGAGCTCCGAGCTGGGGCCGCAGGGACCCGTCGGGCCGCCCTGCCAGAAGTTCTCCGAGCGCGGCAGGGGGACGATCCTCTCCTCGGGCACGCCGATTGCCTTCCAGATCTCCACCGCCTCGCGGTCGAGCTCGAGCCCTAGTTCCTCGTCACCGCCGAACACGGTCACCCAGATCTGGGTGGGGTCGAAGCCGAAGCCTTCGACCGAGAGCTGCCAGCCCATCTCGATCGACTCTCCCTTGAAGTAGTCGCCGAAGCTCCAGTTGCCGAGCATCTCGAAGAAGGTGAGGTGGCGGGCGGTTTTCCCGACCTCCTCGATGTCGGTGGTGCGAAAGCACTTCTGAACGTCGGTGACCCGGGGCGCCGGGGGATCCTCGAGGCCGAGGAAGTACGGCTTGAAGGGCTGCATCCCGGCGGTGGTCAGCAGCACCGAGGGGTCATGCGCCGCCGGCACCAGCGAGGCCGACGGCAGCCGCAGGTGGCCCCGCTGTTCGAAGAAGGAGAGGTAGGTCTCGCGAATTTCCTGGGCTCGCATTGGAGGGAGAGCCTAAGCGTAGAAAGCGCGGGCGGCGCCGGCCGGCTAGGAGGCGATCGTCGCGTGCCCGACGATTGCCTCGCCGCGCAGCAGCGCCGCGGCCTGCCCGGGCGCGGGGCCGGCGAAGGGTTGCGAGAGGCGCAGGCGCAGCCGCCGGTGGCGCCCGCTTACGGCGCCGCGCTCCACCGTGGCCCCGACCGCCTCGGTGTGGTAGCGGAGCTTCACTCCGTCGACGCAGGCTCCGTCGCGGTGCAGCGTGACGTCGCGGAGCACCACCTCCCGGCGTGCAAGCTCGGGCCCGGTACCGACGGTGACGGTGTTGGCGGCGGCGTCGGTGGCGAGCACGTAGAGCGGCCGATCGGAGCGCAGGCCGATGCCGCGGCGCTGTCCGACCGTGAAGTGGTGATGGCCGCGGTGGCGCCCGAGCGGGCGGCCAGCCAGGTCGAGCAGCTCGCCCTCGCGGTCTTCGAGGCCTCCGTGCCGGCGCAAAAAGGCGCGCTTACCCTGCCCGGCGAGGAAGCAGAGGTCCTGGCTCTCGGGCTTGCGGGCCACCGCCAGCCCATGGCGCTCCGCCAGCGCCCGGACCTCGGCCTTGGGCCGATCGGCCAGCGGGAAGCGGAGCCGCGAGAGCAGCTCCGGGGGCAGCGCGGCGAGCATGTAGCTCTGGTCCTTGGCGGGGTCGGCTGCCGGCGCCAGAAGAGGTCCCTCGGGATCGGAGACGGTGCGCGCGTAGTGGCCGGTGACCAGCCCGGTCGCCCCGATCCGGTCGGCGAGGCCGAGCATCGCGGCGATCCTCACCTCCCCGTTGCAGAGCACGCACGGGTTCGGCGTCTCCCCGGCCGCATGGCCGGAGAGGAACTCATCGACAACGCGACGCCGGAAGACGTCCTCGAGGTCGAGGGTCAGGTGGGGCAATTCGAGGGAGTGGGCGAGCGCGCGGGCTCCCAGTACGGCTTCCGGCGAGCAGCAGGCGCGCGTCCCGTCGGTCTCGGGATCGGCCCAGAGCTTCACCGTGACCGCGACGACCTCGGCTCCGCGCTCGCGCTCGAGCAGCGCGGCGACGGCGCTGTCGACGCCGCCCGAGACCGCGACCAGGACGCGACCCGGATCGGGCTGGGCGAGTCGCTCCCCCGAGCCGGCGGCGGCCGCCAGGGCCCGGTGAATGGCGTCGGCGGCGAGCCGTGCGGCGTGAAGCTTCGCGGCGCTCAGGCCGCCGAGCGCAGCGTCTACGTCGGCAGCTCCGATCGCCGCCGCCTCGAGCACCTCCGCCCCCTCGATCAGCTCGGCGGCGGCGTTGGTCGCTGCGCGGGTCGCCCCGCACCCCTCGGTGTCGAGGCTGACCGAGGCGATCCGACCGGCCTCGATCCTCAACGAGATCCGCACCAGGTCACCGCAGGCCGCGCCACCCGCGGCTCCGGTGAAGGCGCCCGGGCCGGCGGGCCCGAGCCACGAGGTCTCAGCGAGGCGGCTCTCGAATGCTTCGTTCACGAAAGGAGGCTCCAGCCCGCCGTTACCACCCCTGGCTTTGATCCCTTTCGAGAAGGTGGGTGCCTACTCCAAACCCCACGGGGCCTGGAGATACCGGCTCCCAAGCCGTTTGTGTTGGGTCAAACGGTGGGATGGCTGGCGCACGGGCTCGAGCCAACGCGAACGGTAGCAAGGGATGGCTCGATCACTCGATGTTGGAGAGCAGCATCTCGGCCTCGCTCCAGCTCTCCGGGGGAACCCGCAGGGCGATCTCGCCGCGCCCGAAGCGGTCGAGCTCCCAATCAGCCGTCAGCGCCGCGTCGATCCCGGCCTCGGTCAGCGATTGGTGCCAGGCCCGCGCCGTGCCGAGGTCGACGAAGTCGCGCACCACCTCCCAATCGTCGAAGCGGGGATCGCCGACGTGAACCGGGATCTGGCCGGGCCCCGGACCGCGGTCGCGGAGGCGGTCGCGAATCCACTCGAACGGGCTCCTCGGCTCCTCGCTCACCGCCCCGCCCAAGCTCAACCGGGGCGCTTTACCCGCGTCTGGAGGCCGAGATCGCGCAGCTGGCGCTCGTCTACCGCGGCGGGCGCTCCGGTGAGCGGATCGCCACCCGAGGCGGTCTTCGGAAAGGCGATCACGTCCCGGATCGAGTCGGTCCCGTGTAGCAGCGCCACCCAGCGGTCGAGCCCGTAGGCGATGCCGCCGTGCGGCGGGGCGCCGTAGCGGAGCGCCTCGAGCAGGAAGCCGAAGCGCTGCTCGGCCTCCTCGCGGCCGATGCCGAGCACCTCGAAGGCGGTGCGCTGCACCTCGGAGTCGTGGATCCGGATCGAGCCGCCACCCAGCTCGACCCCGTTCCAGACCATGTCGTAGGCGAGGGCCCTGGCGGCGCCGGGATCTGCGGGGTCGATCCCGGCCGCCGGGGAGGTGAACGGGTGGTGGAGGGCCTCCCAGCGGTCCTCTTCCGGGTTGTGCTCGAACAGCGGCCACTCGACGATCCAGCTGAGCGCGTTCTCGGACTCCTCGATCAGGTCCCAGCGACGGCCGAGGCGCTGGCGCAGTCCGCCGAGGATCGCCGCCGCCCGAGCCGGCTGGTCGGCGGCGATCAGCATCAGGTCCCCCTCGTCGGCGCCGAGGCGCTCGTTCAGAGCGGAGAGTTCTTCGGCGGAGAGGAACTTGGCGATCGGCGCCCGCCAGCCATCGCCCTCGCGAAAGGCCCAGACGAGGCCCTTGGCGCCCAGCTCCTTTGCCTCGGAGATCAGCCCGTCGAGCTCGGCCCGCGAGAGGTCGCGCCGGCCGGCGTTTAGGCCGCGCACGGCCCCGCCGGAGCCGATCACCGCGCCGAAGGCGTTGAACTCGGTCCCCTCGAGGATGTCGGTCAGGTCGACTATCTCGAGGCCGAAGCGGGTGTCTGGCCGGTCGGTGCCGAAGCGGGCGATCGCGTCGTCGTAGGCGATCCGCGGAAACGGCGGCGAGACCTCGAGGCCCATCTCGCGGAGCACTTGGGCGATCAGGCGCTCGTTGAGGTCGATCACGTCCTCGACCCCGACGAATGACATTTCCAGATCCAGTTGGGTGAAATCGGGTTGGCGGTCGGCGCGCAGGTCCTCGTCGCGGAAGCAGCGGGCGATCTGGAAGTAGCGCTCGAACCCGGCGACCATCAACAGCTGCTTGAACAGCTGCGGCGATTGCGGCAGGGCGTAGAAGGAGCCCTGCTGGAGACGGCTGGGGACGAGGAAGTCACGCGCCCCCTCGGGGGTCGAGCGGGTCAGCACCGGAGTCTCGATCTCATAGAAACCCTCCGCACCGAGGAAATCGCGCATCGCCGTGGTCACCCGGTGGCGCAGCGCCAGCGCCTGCTGCATCGGCTCGCGGCGCAGATCGAGGTAGCGGTGGCGCAGGCGGGCGTCCTCGCCGACCTCGCCGGAGAAGGCTTCGATCTCGAACGGGGGCGTCTCGGCGTCGGCGAGCACCTCGGCGGTGGCGACCAGCATCTCGACCTCGCCGGTGGGGAGATCGGGGTTGACCGTCTGCTCCGATCGCCGCACCACCTCGCCGGCAACGGAGAGGACGTCCTCGGCCCGCAGCCCGTGGGCCATCTGGTGCACGTCCGGGGCGCCATCGGGATTGAAGACGAGCTGCACGATCCCGGTGCGGTCGCGCAAGTCGATAAAGATCAACCCGCCGTGATCTCGGCGGCGATGGACCCAGCCGGCGACCCGCGCCTCGGTGCCGACCCGGTCGGGCAGCGCCTGGCCGCACCAGGTGTCGCGGTAGGCGTTGGGACGGAGCGCCGGGAAGGGCCCGCTCACGAGCTCTCTCTCCGCAGCTCCTCGATCCGCTGGATCGCACCGGCCGGATCGATCTCACGCTGCTCGCCGCTCTTCATGTCGCGCAGCTGGGCAGAGCCGTCCTCATCGAGGATCACCGTCGAGCGGGCCCCGACCCGGTCGGCCTGCTTCAGCTGCCCCTTCAGCCCGCGGGAGCCGAGGTCCAGCTCGGCCGACAGCCCGGCGCTGCGAAGCTCCGCGACCAGCGCCAGCGCCCGGTGGCGCTGCTCGCCGGTGGTGGCGGCGACGAAGGCGTCGCGGACCTCGGATGGAGCGTCCGCGTCGTCGCCGATCGCCAGCAGGATCCGCTCGATCCCCGCGGCCCAGCCGGCGGCGGGGGTGGCCGGCCCGCCGAGCTGCTCGACCAGGCGGTCGTAGCGTCCGCCTCCGCCGAGCTGGGACTGGGCGCCGAGGTGGGCGCTGTCGAACTCGAACACGGTTCGGGTGTAGTAGTCGAGCCCGCGCACCAGGGTGTCGTCGACCTCGTAGGCGACTCCGTTGGCGTCGAGCAGACCGCGGACCGCATCGAAGTGCTCGGCGTCCGCTCCCTCGAGGCGCTCCAGCAGCCTCGGGGCGCCGGCCATCACCTCGCCGGTCCCCTCGTCCTTCGAGTCGAAGGCGCGCATCGGGTTGGCCGAGATCCGCTCCCGCACATCGCCCGCCAACCGTGACTCGTTGGCGCGCAGGTAGGCGATCAACTCCTCGCGGTAGGAGGCGCGCGACTCGGGCGAGCCGAGGCTGGAGAGCCGCAGCGTCACCCCGGGGACCCCAGCCTCGCTGATGATCTCGTCGAAGAGCATGATCACTTCGGCGTCCACCAGGGGCTCGTCGGAGCCGATCGCTTCCGCGCCGAACTGGTGAAACTGCCGGTAGCGCCCCGCCTGGGGCGCCTCATAGCGGAAGAAGGGGCCCCAGTAGAAGAGCTTCACGGGCTGCGCCAGCTTGTGCATGCCGTGCTCGATATAGGCGCGGCAGACCGGCGCGGTGCCCTCCGGGCGGAGGCTGATGCTTCGGCCGCCGCGATCCTCGAAGCTGAACATCTCCTTCTCGACCACGTCGGTCGCCTCCCCCACCCCGCGCTCGAACAGCTCGGTCTCCTCGAAGGCCGGGGTCTCGATCCGCCCGTAGCCGGCCCGCTCGAAGACGCCGCGGACGATCCGCTCGAGGCGGTCGCGGGCCCGCGCGTCGGCGGGCAGGACGTCGAAGGTCCCCTTCGGTGCTTGGGCGCCTGCGCTCATCGGCTCCCCGCGGCGCCGATCAGCGGGCCAGCTCGGCGAGGAACGGGTTCGAGGCCCGCTCGGCCCCGATCGAGGTGATCCCCATGTGGCCGGGGTAGACCGTCGACTCGGGTGAGTGCGAATCGACCAGGCCTCCGATCGACTTCAGCAGCGTCTCCCAGTCGCCCCCGGGGAGGTCGGTGCGGCCCACCGAGCCCTGGAAGAGGACGTCGCCGGAGAAGATCGCCTCCTCACCGCGGACCGAGTAGGTGACGTGGCCGGGGCTGTGGCCGGGGGTGAAGATGACGTCGATCTCGAAGCCTGCGAGGTCGAGCTTCTCGCCGCCGGAGAGGGTCTGGTCGGCGTCGTAGCTCTCGAACGGGCCGAAGCCGGGCCAGGGGACGAAGGCCATGATGTCGGCCAACAGCGGCACCTCGATCTCGGGGCAGTAGACAGGAGCGCCGGTGGCCGCCGCAACCGGGGCGACCGCGCCGATGTGGTCGAAGTGGCAATGGGTGAGGAGGATCGCCTCGACCTTGAGGTCGAGCTCGTTGACCGGGGCGAGGATCCGCTCCGCCTCGTCCCCGGGATCGACGATCAGGGCGCGGTCGGAGTCCTCGCGGCGAAAGATGAAGCAGTTCTCGGCGACCTGCCCCACGGTGAACATCCGGACCTCCACTCAACCGCCCCCGTCGCGCATCTTGGCGCGCTCGCGGCGGCGCCACATCATCTGATCGATGTAGTACCCGGCCGGGATGTAGAAGGTGAGCATGAAGACGCCGAAGCCGAGCGCCTCGGGAACGGAGCGCTTGAAGGCGACCAGCAGCAGGACGACGAAGACGGCTGCCGCGATCACGCCGCGGATCGTCGCCGAGCGCCAGCTCGGCGGGCGATCGAGCCGGCTCGGACCGCCGCCGCGCTTCGATCTGGCCCGCGCCCGTGCCTCCTCGCGGGTACGGGGCCGCGCCTTGCGTCGGTTGCCGGTGTCGATCCGGCCGCCCTGGGTGCCGCGGTGCTTGCGTCGGCGCTTCTTCCGGGTCTGGGCCATGGCCGAAATCTAGCGATCGCGGGCTCGGCGGGAGGCGGGCAGGAGGCGCTCGATCACCCGCTGATCCGGGTCGAAGTCGCGAATCGGCACCTCCTCGGGATAGCCGCGGAGCGCGGCCTCCGGAACCAGGCCGACCAACTCCGCCTCGAGCGGCCGGGCGCCGGCGGGCGCCGCCAGCTCTCCCACCCGCTCGACCACCGCCCCGAGCGGAACCGCGAGCGGGTCGTGGACGTTGGTCGAGACCTGGGGACGCCCGCCCGAGAGGAGCAGCCCGATCGCCCGCACCCCGGGAAGCCCGCCACCCGACTCTCGCAGCTGCGCGGCGATCCGGCGGGCCAGCGCCTCGTTCCCGCCCTCGAGGACGACGTTGAAGGCGGCGAGCGGCGGGCGGGCCGTGACCAGGGTCGCCCCGGCGCTCGGGTGCGGCGCCGGGGGGCCCCAATCCGGGGCGAGCCCGCCGCCCTGCATCCGGCGGCGCAGCTCGTCGGGGCCGCCGCGCCGGAAGAAGGCCCGCTCGACCCGCTCCGGGGCGGCGGCGAGCTCGCCGTATCCGAAGACGGGGATCCCCAGCTCGCCGATCCCCTGGGCCGTCGCGATCGCCGCAGCCACGGCGAGATCGCGATCGCCGGGGTCGAGCCAGACGACGGGGCAGACGTCGAGGGCACCGATGCAGGGGTGAAGGCCCTCGTGGCGGGAGATGTCGATCAGCTGCAGCGCCGCCTCGGCGCCCGAGAGGAGTGCTGCGCGCAGGGGCCCGGCCTCGGCGGACAGGGAGAAAACGGAGCGGTTGTGGTCGGCATCGGTGTGGCGATCGAGCAGCTTGGTATCGGCGCTGAAAGCCGTTTCGAGGGCGAGTATGCGGTCGGCGTCGCGGCCCTCGGAGACGTTGGGGACCGCGAGCAGCGCCAACTACACCAGCAGCTCCCCAGCGCGGAGTAGCGGCCGGCCGTCGATCGCGACTTCGGGGTCGAGGACGACGCAGTCGAGGTGGACCGGGACTTGGACCGTGCCGCCGATCCCGGCGGAGGCGCCGAAGGCGACATGGGCCGTGCCGAGAATCTTCTCGTCCTCGAGGATCTCGCCGGTGAGGATCGCCTTCTCATTGGTACCGATGCCGAGCTCGGCGACGTTGGTTCCGTCGGGGCCGTGGGCGCTGAGCAGCTCCACCAGCCGGGCGCCGGCCTCCCCGCTCGCCTCGCGCAGGTGCCCCTCCCCCACGCTCAGCCGGACCGGCCCGTCGAGCTTGCCGATCCCGGCGATCGAGCCGGCGACGACAAGGGTTCCCTCCCCAGTGCCCTCCACCGGGGCGATGAACCCCTCGCCGCAGGGGAGGTTGCCGAAGGCCCCGGGGGCGGTCAGCTCGCCGGCGTCGGGGATCGCGCTGCGCCCCTCGATCCCCAGCCGCAGGTCGCTGCCGAGAGGGCAGGTGATGTGCGCCTCCAAGCCGCCCTCCAGGGCGGCGGCGACCGCGGCGCCGCGGCGGCGAAGGCGCTCGATGTCGGCGCCCCTCACCCCCGCCAGCATCTCCACGGGTACGCCGGGCCGGGTGGCGATCCGGGCGCCCGCC